>JAJRBS010000070.1 GCA_028679325.1 Methanoregulaceae archaeon
CTTCTTTTGCGCATCAATCGCATTTTCAGACTGAATAGGCATACAATTCTACTAATCAATGAGCTATTACTTTAATCTGCTATCTATCAGGACAGTCGTTTATCATGTCTATGCATCGACAAACGACATGGCGCCCGAGACCCTTGAACTTCGGGATCAACCATGCGCCCGATCATCAGTGAGAATGTCCTGCACTCCGCCCGCATCCCCGGCGATTCCTGCGTCGTTCCCGGCAACGTTCGCCGAGTGGACCCGGCGCCGCTCCGGATTCCCCATCGTGATCACGGCTAGCGCAACCTTGATGAGCTCCCGCTCCACGGTTGATGGGAGGAGAGCATGGAAGACGAATCGTCAGGTAATCGGAAGAGCAACCGGTTAGAGAGAGAGGTGAGCCCGTACCTTCTCCAGCATGCGAAAAATCCGGTTGACTGGTTCCCGTGGGGTGAAGAGGCGTTTTCCGTGGCCAGGGAGAGCGACAGGATGATCTTCCTCTCCATCGGGTACGCGACCTGCCACTGGTGTCACGTCATGGAGAGGGAATCGTTCGAAGACCCCGAGGTTGCGTCGGTGCTGAACCGGGACTATGTTCCCATCAAGCTAGACCGGGAGGAACGGCCGGACATCGACCAGCTCTACATGGCCGCCAGCCAGGCCCTTTCCGGGAGCGGGGGATGGCCATTGAATGTGGTACTCACCCCGGACCGGAAGCCCTTCTTTGCGATGACCTATGTCCCAAGGGAGAGCCGCTTCGGGAGCCCGGGCATCCTGGACATTTTGGCCGGGATCGCCCGTATGTGGAAGGAAGACCGGGAAAAACTCATCACTTCCGCTGATCTGGTGGTCAGACAGATCGGCGGGGAAATGGAGAAGGGCAAGGCGCCGGTCCGTTCCGCCCTTGAAGCTGGTTTTGAGTCCCTGCTCCTCAACTTTGACCGGGTGAACGGTGGTTTCGGCCTTGCTCCGAAGTTCCCCCTCCCCCATAACCTCTTCTTCCTCCTCCGCTACGCCCGGATCAGCAGCGATGAACGAGCAGTCAGGATGGTCGGACAAACGCTCCGATCGATGATCAGGGGAGGCATCTGGGACCATATCGGGTATGGACTCCACCGCTACTCGACCGATTCCCGCTGGCAGGTGCCCCATTTCGAGAAGATGCTCTATGACCAGGCCCTGATAGCCCTGGCCCTCATCGAGACTTTCCAGGTAACAGGTGACACCTCCTTCGGAAGAGCAGCCCGACAGTGCCTGGAATTCGTGGAAAGGGAGATGACCTCTCCGGAAGGCGGATTCTATTCGGCCCAGGATGCGGACACCCGGGGTGAGGAGGGCGGGTACTATCTCTGGACCCGGAAGGAGATCGAGGACCTCCTTCCCGAAAAAATCTTCTCGGTCGTAGCCGATGCCTGGCACCTGACAACGGCTGGAAACTTCATCGACCCGGTGACCGGTGACCGGACCGGAAAGAACATTATCTATCTCACCCGGGCTCCCGAAGACCTCGCCCGGCAGAGGGGAATGTCCCTTCCGGAGCTTGAATCGCTCCTGGAATCAGCCCGGGCCACCCTCTTTACTGCCCGGCAGGCCAGGGAGCGGCCCCTGACAGATGACAAAGTCCTTACCGACTGGAACGGTCTTGCGATCACTGCCTTCTCCCGGGCAGCCCGGGCTTTTTCCGAGCGCCGTTATGCAGATGTCGCCGGGAAGGCCGCCTCCTTTATCCTCGGCACGATGCGTTCAGGCGATGGCGGTCTTCTCCACCGGTTCCGGAACGACAGGGCTGGGATTAACGGAATGGCTGCGGATTACGCTTTCCTTGTTTACGGGCTTACGGAACTGTACAGCGCGACATACAGGCCTGATGTTCTTTCAGCGGCCCTAGAACTCCAGCTGGACTTTGACGCACGATTCTGGGATAAAAAGAAGACCGGTTATTTCTCTTCTCCACCGGAAAATGATGACCTCCTCGTCCGGCAGAAGGAATTCTACGACGGGGCCATTCCTTCCGCAAACTCTGTCGCCTTCACAAACCTGATCCGCCTGTCGCACCTGACCGGAGACACCGTCTATGAGAAGAGGGCTGACAGCCTGGCAAAGATCTACACGCCGCTCCTCGCCCGTTCACCGGCCGCATACACCTTCTTCCTTTCAGGGCTCACAGCGGTATTCGGGCCGGCCGCCAGCGTTGTGATCGTTACCGGAGACGATACCGAAGTTACCGATGACATGACCCGGGCCCTTGACCGGGGCTTCTATCCTTTCACTGTCGTGCTCAGGAAAACCCCCGGTACCAATGAAGCGCTGTCAGAGATTGCCCCTTTCACCCGGGAGATGGTCTCTGCCGGAGGGAAGGCCACCTCCTATGTCTGTAGCACGAAGAGCTGTTCAAAGCCTGTAACCAGCATCGGCGAGCTCCTTGCGCTCGTGGAAAAGTGAATTCAGAGAGGGTGGGGAGGAGACCAGGACAGGATATCAGGGACGGCAGAACAGGACCCCCCTGTGCGATTGGCGGCATATGGCTCCAGGGAAAGAGTGAGGTTCGGGGATCAGAGATTCCTGAGGGCCACCAGGTCCTTGACCCCGATCAGCTTCCAGACCAGTGAACGCTCCTCAAGCGCAATGGCCTCAGGCGGGTCCTGGGGGGAGTGGCCGAGAGCGGCGAGGATCTTTGAGGAGAGCTTCTTCTCCTTGATCAGGTTAACGAACTCCTGGCGGACGATCTTCTTCTCGATCGAATCGGTCACCTCATCGAGATATCCCTGCAGGCTGACAAAGGTGTAGGACGAGAGGTCCTTTGTGTACTTCTCGATCTCGACCGCCACGTAGGGACTCTTCCGGAAGTATTCTAACTTCTTTCCATACTTTGTGGACAGAAAATACAGGAACCTGCCGTCGAAGACATAGAGAAACGGCGCGATATAGGGATATTTCTCACCCTGGAATGCGATCCGGCAAACATAACCCTCTTCGATGAGCTTGTCATAGTCCTTCTTCTCCATCCGGGGGATCTTGACGATTTCCATGGGGGCTCATGTGGACATTGCCGCCAGCCCATGATAAAATTTTGGAAATCCGGTCAGGTGAAGAACCTTCAGCCGGGCTTCCCGACCTTGTACCCTGCCTTCAACCACGCGGTCATGCCCCCGAGGAGATTAGCGACCGTTCTGTATCCGTTCCGGGCCAGGATACTTGCACCGAGCGACCCCTTGTAGCCGCTGTCACAAAAGACGACGACCTGCCGGTCACAGGGGACCTCCGGAACCCGGCCTGGAAGCTCCCCGATATAGATGTGGTGCGCACCCGGGATGACCCCGACCTCGATGACATCCTCGAGAGCGCGGACATCAAGGAGGAAGATGTCTGTCGTGGACAGTTCCTGCTCAAGCTCTTGGACACTCCAGGAAGCTATCTTTTCGACAGGGGAAGCGGATTTGAACCAGGCAGGAAATCCTCCCGCAAGGTACCCTGCCAGGTTATCGTACCCAAGTCTCATGAAATGGCGGCTGACCGCCGGCAGGTCGCAGTTGAAGTCATCCACAAGCACGATTGGATCCTGGTAGTTGAGGAACCAGCCCATGAAGGCCGGCAGACCTTCCTTCCAGATGGACAGGCTGCCGGGCACAAAACCCCCGGCAAAGGAGGTGGGAGACCGGATGTCCACGACCTGTATCGCTCCTGCATCTTTCCGGAGCTCGGGCACCGTCCAGGCCCGCAGTTCAGGGAGCTGGTGCACCCGAGGCGCACCCTCCTTGTTCAGCCTCTCCATTGTGCTGAAATAAGGGGGAAGGTAATGGTGCTCCCGGACCTTCCTTTCGACGAATTTCTCCCGCGAGAGTTGCAAGAGGGGATTCGAGAGCCGTTCGTACCCCACCGTGCTGATCTCATGGTCGCTGATCTCGGCGCCGCAGACCGATCCCGCGCCATGCGCAGGGAGGACCAGAGCCTGATCACCGAGTGTGAGGATCTTCCGGGTGATACTCTCGTACAGCATCTCTGAGACGACCGGCCGCATCTCAGGGCCGAAGAAGTCGGTCCTTCCCACATCGCCGGCAAAGAGGGCATCCCCGGTGAAGACCGCATAGGGCAGGGGGGAGATCCTGCGGTCCGTCACAACGATGGCAATATGCTCCATGGTGTGCCCCGGGGTCTCGATCACCCGCAGTTCCACGGACCCGACCGGGAAGGTGTCATTCTCATATAACTTCCTGCCATAGGCAAAGTCCATCTGGTGGCCGTGTAGTATCTCGGCCCCGGTCCGGTCCGCAAGATCGAGCGAACCGACAAGGTAATCCTCGTTGCGGTGTGTCTCAAAGATATATTTCACCCGGGATCCGGTCTCCATGGCCAGGTCAAGATAGGCCCCTATATCCCTGCGGGGATCGACGACTGCTGCCTCTCCGCCAGCAGAAAGAAAATAGGAGTTCTGAGCCAGCCCTTCCGATGTGATCTTCCGAAGAATCATGAGTACGCCCTGATCCGAATAGATGCCTTCCGTCTGATATAGGTTTTGACTGCCCGGGGAGAGGCAGGTCTTGCTCAACCACCCGTGAACGCAAGACAGCAGGGACACCGCCATCAACCTCATCTCATACAAGGTATACCGTGTACGTGGAATGATGATGACCCCAGGCTGGCAGGGACCCTGGCCTCCAGGTGATGAGCCATGTGTGGCCGTTTCACCATAACACTCACCGTCGGACTCGCGGAGAGGTTCGGTATAATGCACTCTTCCCTGCAGCTGACCCCCCGTTTTAACATCGCCCCGTCACAACCCGTCCCCGTCGTCGTGAGGCCCGATGAGGGTGGACGGGAGCTGGAGGAGATGGTCTGGGGTCTGGTTCCCCACTGGGCAAAGAACCCTTCCACGGTCGGCCATGCCATCAATGCACGGGCCGAGACCCTGGAAGAGCGTCCGACTTTCCGCGATCCATTCCTCCACAACCGGTGCCTTGTCCCGGCCACCGGTTTCTACGAGTGGAAGAAGGAAGGAAAGCGCCGGGAACCCTATTACATCCACCGGAAAGACGACGAAATTTTCGCAATCGCCGGCCTTTACGATATCTGGAGGGGTGCGGGCGGTGCAGAGATAAGGAGCTTTGTGATCGTCACCACCGAACCAAACTCCGTAGTCTCCCGGTACCATGACCGGATGCCGGCCGTTCTGCGGCCTGAAGACGAAGAGAAGTGGCTTTTCCCCGGCCGGCTGGCTCCGGAGAAGGCCTGGGATATCCTCTCGCCCTACCCGGGCGATTTCCTGGAAGCATACCGCGTCTCCACCAGGGTCAATGACCCCTCCGCGGAAGGGAGCGACCTGACCTGGAGGATGCCGGATTCAACGACCCTGGGAGTCTGATTGCGGCACCCTGTCACCTTTTTTTCGTCAGCTCCTGGAGCCTTTCCCTGACTTCTTCGATGTGGCCAAAAACCCGGACCTTCCGCCAGACCGCTGCGACAGTTCCTTCCGGATCGATGAGGAATGTGCTCCGTTCGGTACTGAAAAGAGCCCCGATCCCCTTCTTTTCTTTCCATACTCCATATGATTTCAGGACCGCGTGGCTGGTATCTGACAGGATGGGGAACCGCAGGTTCTGTTTCTCGGCGAACTTTTTGTGGCTGTCAACAGAATCTCCGCTCACACCAAGGATAACGGCTCCCAGGGCGGAAAAATCATCGACAGCAGCGGAAAATCCCCGGGCCTCCAGGGTGCAGCCGGGGGTGTTATCCCGCGGGTAGAAATACAGGACCACAAAGCTCCCGGAGAAGTCTGCACGGCAGATCGTCTTTTCATCAGCATCAGGGAGGCAGAAGTCCGGTGCTGGTTTCCCCACCAGGGGATCATCGGTAGTATCGGTCATGGCGTTGTCCGGGAAGAATGTCCTGGCCAGGTCAATAAACCTTGCCTGAAGTCTTTCCGTGATGGAATTGTGAACCACTCCCGCCAGGATCCCCGGTTCTCATCAGGTGGCTTGAAAGAATCGACGCCTATTTCCCCTTCCTGAAATATTTAAAGGGGTCCTTGTAGAGGAGGAAAAGGGAGGACCTTTTTGCGGGAAACACGCCCTCGGCAACCGCCCTGACCTCTTCAACCGAGTAGAAGGCTTTTGGGAGGTGCTCCCTGATCCCTCTGGCTACTTCGTCTAGGTTTTGACGCTTGATGACCGAGAGGATAATGCTGACTTTTCCCTTGGATCCCTCACCCCCCGTGACCGTCACCCCGAAACTCCGCTGTCGCAGGTAGGACACCAGGTCTCCCGGGTCTTCGGGCGTGATGATCCTTACCACCAGCGTCCCGATGGAGAGCTTCTCTTCCACCTTCATGCCGATGAAGGTCCCGGCCGCAAATCCTGCGCCGTAGGCGATATAGAGAGCAACGTTGGTGAGGTTGTTCATGACCTGGCCGATCGCGACCAGGTAGATGATGACCTCGAAGAAACCGATGACCGGGGCGATGTACGTCAGCCCCTTGGCGATGAAGATAACACGTATGGTTCCGAGGCTCACATCGCAGATGCGAAAGAAGAAGATCAGGAGGGGAAGAACCACCATGGCAAAAAATTCAGCAGATTCTACAGTCTGAATCATATCTGTTCACCCCGCGAGAGCTTTCCTAAAATGTCTGAAAGCCGTTGTATAAAAACATGGAGCCCGGGAGTCTGCCGGGAAGGTGCCTGGGCAGAATTTTTTTTTTTCAGAGCCAGCCCCGGAGCCGCATGGCCTCGACCACCCGTGCCACGGCTATGACATAGGCTGCCTGGCGCATCGGCACCTTGTTTGGCGACGACAGTTCCACCACCGCCCGGTAAGCCTCCATCATCTTCTTCTCAATCCTGCGGTAGACCTCTTCTTTCTCCCAGTGGTCCAGGTTGTAGTTCTGCACCATCTCGAAATAAGATGCAATCACCCCTCCCCCGTTGCAGAGGATGTCGGGGATGACCAGGATCTTTTTCTTATGAAGGATCGAATCGGCCTCGCTGTCGATAGGACCATTGGCAAACTCGGCCACAATCTTCGCCTTGACCGCTTCCACATTGGTCGCCGTGATGACGTTCTCAAGCGCAGCCGGGATGAGGATATCGACGGGGAGCCTGAGGAGATCCCGGTTCGAGATGGGGCCTGACCCGGGGAATTCCCTCACCGAACCGGTCTTTTGCTTATGGGCAAGGAGCGCCCTGACATCGAGTCCGGCAGGGTTCATGACGCCCCCGGTGCTGTCGCTCACAGCAACAATACGGCAGCCGAACTGTTCACTGCCGATGAGGGCGGCATTCGAGCCCACATTTCCAAACCCCTGGATCGCGGCCGTTGCTGTCGGAAGAGGAAGGGGGATCTCCCGGGCCGCCTCACGGACAATGTACCACCCTCCCATGGCCGTGGCATCCGTCCTTCCCTCGGAGCCACCCAGGGCAACTGGTTTTCCGGTGGTGACCCCGAAGGTAGTCTTCTGGGAGATCTTGGAATATTCGTCCATCATCCAGGCCATGGTCTGGGCATCGGTATAGACATCGGGGGCCGGCGTGTCCCTGTCCGGCCCGATGATGTGATAGATCCGCTGGATGTACTCGCGGGTAAGCCTCTCGAGCTCCAGTTTCGACATCTTCTTTGGGTTGCAGACAATCCCTCCTTTGGCGCCTCCCAGGGGGAGGTTGTGGAGGGCACACTTCCAGGTCATGATGGAAGCAAGCCCCCGGATGGTATCGATGGTCTGATCAGGGTGGTACCGCACCCCTCCCTTCATCGGGCCCCGTGCATCATTGTACTGGACCCGGAATCCCTGGAATACCTGTATCGATCCGTCGTCCATCCGGATCGGGAGCGATACATGGAGCTCACGAACAGGCATCTTCAGGATCGCCTCAACGTTGGGCGTAATCCTGAGATCCGGCGAGCAGGAACAGAGACGTTTCTTGACGTTCTCAAACAGGTTCTGGGGATCCCCGTCATCCCGTTCAGTGGTCTTCATCCTATCTCCTTTCATCGATCAACATCCTGATTCCGTCCGCCCGTTTCTCCCTGGTGGGCTTTGCCGCCGGGAAATGTTCTTCAAACACAGGGCGCTCTTTCTGGTAAAAAACCCCAAAACCGATGGGTGCATCACGGTCATACCCCCATTCGGAAGCCCTCCGCCAGGCTGCATCGAAGTCCCCGGTGTCATGCCCTGCAAGCTCGTATCCCCTCGTGTCATAGAGCTCGCTCTTGTTGAAATAGGTGGCGCAGATCTGGAGAACGTCGATGAAAGCAAAACCCCTGTGGCGAAGCCCTTTTCCGATGAGGTCCTTTAACTGGGGCAATTTCCGGGAAGTGCCCCGGGCCACGAAGCCCGCTCCGCTCGCGAGCATGAGCGTCAGGGGATTGAAAGGTTCCTCGACCGTCCCCTTCGGTGTGGACCTTCCCCTGTACCCGAGCGGTGAGGTGGGTGTGTACTGCCCGGTGGTCAGCCCGTACACCCGGTTGTTATGGACGATCAGGGTGATATCGGTATTTCGCTTCGCCGCAAAGATTGTGTGGTCCATCCCCTCGGCGTAGGCATCCCCATCTCCCGCACAACAGAGCACGGTCAGCTCTGGATTTGCGAGCTTTATCCCTGTGGCGACGGGGAGAGTCCGCCCGTGGATCGAATAGAAACTGTTGATATCGAGATAGTCCGCCATCTTGGCGTGGCAACCTATCCCGGTTACGAGAACGATATTCTCCAGGGGGACGCCCTCATTCACCAGCCCCTTGATGGCATCCCGCAGCGCGAACTGGATGCTGAAGTTGCCGCATCCCGGGCACCAGGTGTTCTGGGTATCTGTGATCAGGTTGCGTGAGGCCATTCATGCCACCTCCCGGACGCGCATACGCAGTTCCTCGAGGGGGAAGGGTCTTCCATCATACCGGTGGATCGCGTGATCCACAGGGATTCCATGCCGGGCACAGAGCATCTGAAGCTGGCCGAGAGCATTCTCTTCGACGAGGATCGTCTTTTTGGTACCGGCGAGGGCCTGCTTGAGGGCCTCTTCAGGGAAGGGTGACAATATCACGGGTTGGACAAGGCGGAACCGCTCCATCTCCGCGATTTCGCTGCAGACCGGCAGGGTGGACCCCCAGCAGAGGAGGGTTTTCTCTGCCGTCTTCTCACCCCCGGTATTCACTGCCGGGAGCAGATCTGTCTCTTTCTTGAGCGTCTCCATTTTCCGGAGCCTTTTTTCCATCATGGCAACCACCAGGTCCGGGAGTTCCGTTGTGACCCCGTTCTCGTCATGGGAGTAGGAGTTCGACTTTATGGCCGCACCCGGTGTGGGTGGGAACCGGAGCGGTGAGACTCCGCTCCCGGTGATGGCATACCTCCGGTATGATGCAACGCTCGGGGAATCCGGAAGATCGCCTTCGTCTGTCATCCGGGGGAGATCCTCCCAAAGCGAGAATGTCCCTTCGCAGAGGGTCTTGTCCACGAGGATGACGGCCGGCACCTGGCACTTCCAGGAAAGCGACAGGGCGACCTGTGACCAGAAGACGGCCTGGCCGGAGTCTCCAGGGGCGACGATCAGCCGCGGGAACTCGCCCTGGCCGGCATGGAGGATGAAGTGAAGATCTGACTGACCGGTGTATGTGGGAAGCCCGGTGGAAGGCCCGGTCCTCTGCCCCATGACCACGACGATCGGCTCTTCATTCATCCCGGACATGGAGAAAGACTCGGTCATCAGGCAGAACCCACCCCCTGACGTGCCGATTGCGGTCTTCTTCCCTCCGTAGGCGAGGCCATGGGCCATCAGGATGACACTGATCTCGTTTTCAGGATGAACGACGGTCAGGGGAAACTGTTCGGCCGCCCCTGCCAGGAAATGAAGGAGGTTTGATGTCGGGGTCATGGGGTACGCGACGTAGGCCTCAAGACCTCCCAGGAGGAGACCGATCCCGATGGCCTCGTTGCCGGAGAGCAGGGAGCTTGGTTTCACACTGCCACGGGGAATTTTGGTTGCTTCCCTGACGGCTAAAAATCCCTTCCGGGCTACGGCAAGGTTCTTTTCCAGCCCTTTCGGGATCTGACGTGAAAAGACCTCCTCAAGCACCGGGAACGGGATCCCTGCCACGCCGGCGAAGGCCCCGATGATGCAGGAGTTCCCCATGACCGGCGGGGCCCCTTCCTCTTTCAGGAAGGCATTGATATCTACTCCCTGTCCCCCGGACTTCACGCGATACGAATCATAAACGATGATCGTCTTGTCAGAGATGATGTCCTGGTGGAGGTCGACCGAATCCTGGTTCAATGCCAGGACAAAATCGATCCGGTCCCTCGTGGCGCCGATCGGCCTCTCGGCAGCCCGGGTAATGGTATAGTTATGACCGCCCTTGATCAATGACGGGTAGTCGTAATACATGTAGGTATAGTAGCCGAGCTGGTTGAACAGGTGGGATACGATAAGGCCGGCACTGTTGATACCATCACCGGCTTTTCCCCCTACGAGCACCGAAAGGTCAGTCATCTCCCTCACCAACCTGTCTGGTTCTCAAAAGCAGTACATATACATTCCGGGGACAAGGTAGGGGAGCTGGGGAGGAATTTGATTTACCCGGGTTTTCCCTCTCTCCGGATCCTTTCGGCCTCTTCACTGTCATCCACACGGAGAAGGAACGTACCATAGCATGGTTTTGTGAAGGGAAAGGTGATGGTATCTCCATCGAGACCGATAGAGATTGGCGGGATACCGATGATCGGTTTCTCGAAGATCTTGAATCCGGGTTCCACAATACGGTATTCCCTGCAGTTGGCCCGGATGTACTCCCTGCACTCTTTGAAACTGGCCCCCTGTAAGACGACCTCGTAGCTCAGAGATTCGATACAACCCACGGGAGCACCTCGTCAAGTTTATTCTTCAGTGGCATCGGGTTATGCACGGCCTTGGCCATGACCTTTTCGCACGGGAACTCTATCTCGCCGGCCACGTCCTGGAAATGTTCACCGTAGATGAGGGCGATGACCGTCTTTTGGGTCAAGGCCTGGACCGTGGCCGCATAGCTGACCCCGGCATCATTGTGGATGAAGACGAAATGGTAGTCGAACTGCCTCTTCTTGTCGGCCAGATCCGCGATGTACCGGTCAAGATCCATGACCTCGGAGATGTAGTGGCGCTCGGGATCAGAGACCTCAATGAGGAGGCGTGCCGCCCTGTTCCCGGCGATTGTGGACGAAATCCCCCTCTTCCGGAGCTGGCTCATCAGGTAGAGGGCAATGCCGGTCTGGACCGGCACCTGCGGGCACCCGAGGACGAGGACCGCCGTTTTCCCTGCTGCTCCCTGGCCGCTGGTCATCACTTACTCTTTCACCTGCCTTCCTCAAAGATTTTCCCGGCCCTGTCTTTCTGATCGCATGTCACAACGGGAGATCCCGGATACGTTCCGGATGGGTATAGACCGTGAACCGGTCACCCCGGGAGAAACAGATCAGGGTGATGCCAAAGTCCCGGGCAGCGGCGATGCCCCGGTCCGTTGAGGCGGCCCTTGATATGATGATCGGGATCCCGGCGTTCGCGTACTTGATGATCATATCCCGGGGCTGCCTCCCTGTGCATCCGACAACGCATCTGCCGGGATCGATGCCCCGGAGCACCGCATGACCTACGACCTTGTCGACCGTGTTGTGCCTCCCCACGTCACTGGCACGGGCCAGGATCTTTCCGTCACAGGCGATGACCGAGCAATGGACGCCGCCGGTCTCCCTCCAGAGGTCGGTGACGATCTCGCTGGTTATGGCATAGACATCGGGAATGGAGACCGTGCTCCGGGAGTCCACTTTCTCCGGTGGACGGCAGATGAAACCCACAGAGCCGGTGGTCTCTATCTCCCTCTCGCAGCTCTCCCCGAGAGGTGCTGTCACCCGGATCTCGTTTCCTGTCACAGCTACGTCTTCGACCGTCCGCGAGAGGCCCTGGCAGACCACGAACCCGGCTCCCAGCTCCCGGAGATCGTTCCCGCTTGCAACGATCTCGAGGAACCGGGTCCCGTTCAGGAACAGCGTGAACCGTTCTTCCCGGACCACCCTGTCATCGATCCGGGATGCCTTCCCCTCCCTGACCTGGATGCCATCGAAATGTGCGAGGGTCACGGGCGGGCCTCCTCAGATAGCCATTCCAGGTATGGGGGGTACCCTCCGGTGACGGACAGCACAAGCATCTCGGGTAATTCATAGGAATGAATTTCCCGGAGCCTGGCCATAGTCGCACCGGACCTTTCCCTGGTTGTCTTGATCATCATCAGCATCTCCTGGTCCCGGCAGAGTTCCCCGTTCCAGTGATAAAAGGACCTGACAGGGGTGATGTTCACACAGGAGGCGAAGTGTTCCTTCACCAGTGTCTCAGCAATGGATGGAGCCTCTCCCTCTCCCGCGGTGGAGAAGATGACCACAGCTTCGGCCGGCATGGACAGAGATAAACCTGCACGGATTTTACCCCTTCGATCCGTCTTCTGCCGTTCAGGACACCTTAATGAGTGCCCGGGGAGAATAGCTACCCGCATGTACGCGGATCGCATGGGAGAACTACCTCCCTACCTCTTTGCACGGATCGATCAGATGAAGGCCGCGAAGATCCAGAGCGGCACTGATGTCATCGATCTCGGCGTAGGCGACCCGGACCTCCCCACACCTCCCCATATCGTCGAGGCCCTGTGCACGGCCGCCCACGACCCGAAAAACCACCACTATCCATCGTACGCTGGAATGGATGCATACCGGGCGGCAGTTTCCGGCTGGTACAAGAAACGGTTCGGCGTTACCCTTGACCCCGGAAAGGAGGTGCTGGCGCTGATGGGATCAAAGGACGGAATTGCCCATATACCTGAGGCATTCGTCAATCCCGGCGACTATGTCCTTGCACCGAGCCCCGGCTATCCTGTGTACAGAACCTCGACTCTCTTTGCCGAGGGAAAAGTTTACGAGATGCCGCTCCGGCAGGAACGCCAGTTTCTCCCAGACCTCGACGCTATACCCGCGGATGTTGTGCGTTCTGCCCGGCTGATGTTCCTGAATTACCCGAACAACCCCACCTCGGCTATTACCCTGCCCGGTTTTTTCGAGGAGGCCGTCGACTTTGCCACCGATCATGACCTCATCATCGTGCATGACAACGCCTATTCGGAGATAGCCTATGACGGTTACACGGCACCATCGTTTCTGGCTACACCGGGGGCCATGGAGATCGCGGTGGAGATGCACTCCCTCTCGAAGACCTACAACATGACCGGATGGCGGATAGGGATGGCCTGCGGGAATGCCGAAATACTGGCAGGCCTCGGCAGGGTCAAGACCAACGTCGATTCGGGGGTCTTTGATGCCGTGCAGCGGGCGGCAATCAACGCTTTATCCGGTCCCCAGGACTGCATACGGGAGGCCTGCCGGATCTACCAGGAGCGGCGCGATGTGCTGGTCAGCGGACTCCGTGAACTTGGTCATTCAGTCGAACCCCCCAGGGCAACCTTCTACGTGTGGATGAAGGTCGAAGACAGCCTGCAGTTTGCCAGCCGGTTGCTGGATGAGGCGGGTATCGTGGTGACCCCCGGTATCGGGTTCGGAGCGGGAGGAGAGGGATATGTCCGCTTTGCCCTCACCAGGCCTTCGGAGAGGATCAGGGAAGCGGTGGACCGCCTACGGGAGATCAGCCCATGAACCTCCCCAAAAACCTCTCCATCCGGGACGGTCATCTCTGGATCGGCAGGCATGACACGGTTGCCCTTGCGGAAAAATACGGGACCCCCCTCTATGTCACTGATGAGGATCGGATCCTTGAAAACTACCGTGCATACCGG
>JAJRBS010000159.1 GCA_028679325.1 Methanoregulaceae archaeon
ATGCTCCCGTTTCGACCAATAACCTTATGAATCCGATGCATGAAACCTCCTCATCAGATCTATGATCGAAAAAGTCAGGGTGCCACGGAAAGTGTATGATGAGCTCATGATTGTCAACCGCGAGGTCCACTACTCGGCAGATTACCCGATCGCTCTCAGGAAGGCAGAGGATAACGGGTTTCTGCATGCCGCGGAATGGCTGAGGGGGAACGAGGATCTCTACAAGAAGGGATTCGCCCGGGGCTTTGAGCCCCAGGACTGAAACCGTATCTGGTATCCCTGGGAATTGCCCTTAGCAGTGCGGCGGGGATCAATATAAACCAAAAATTGCATTGCTTTTCACGAAAGGAATCCGGAGGGCCCGTCTTTCTGAAAAGTGCGGCACCTCCCGGGGGTCACGGTCCCTGACATCCCCCGTTCTTCGGCGATTCGGGTGAAAATGATACTTCTTACCTGGTTCTATAGGACTTATTGTTACTATTGTTACAATTTGTAATAATTTTGACGTCGGGGACGGAGGATTCGGCGGGCAACGAAGGCCTTTTTGCCGAAAGGTTTAAAAGCAGACGCCGCTATCACTTCTATATCCCAAAAAATTAACATCAAGGTGAATTTATGGGAATCAAGATTGGAAAAGAGAAGATCAAACGAGAGCCGGGTTACCTCTATTACCTGGGCAAGGATGGTTTCGTTTGGGCTGCACCGATGAAGAACAACAAGACCGGGAAGAAGAAGAAAGTAGGAACTGAGAAGATCCCCCGGGAAAAAGGCTATCTCTACTATCTTGGCAAGGACGGCTTCGTCGGAAAGGCCAAGATGAAGAACGCCTAAATCCACTCTTTTTTTCCGTTTGTTTCAAACCTTTATTCTACCAATCCTCTTTTCGTACCGGAGTAATCCGGGTACAGGGTTGCCTGTACCCCTTTGCTCAAGGCTCCATTACCGGGCCTTGGCCTGGACCCTCGGCTCGATGATAGTCCAGATCCAGTCAGCGAGCTCCCGGATGTTCTTGGTCTGGATGTAGACTTCTCCCGGGCCGGTGATCTCCGTGACCAGACCCTCTCCCCCCAGAAGGGTCTCTTTCAGGCCGCCAAACTTCGTAACCCGGTACTGACAGCTGTCGCTGAAGGCCACCAGGTGGAAGTTGTCGACAATCAGGGACTCTCCCGCGGCGAGGGTATGGTGATCGATTGCACCGAAGGTGTTGATGAACATCAGCCCCTGCCCGGTAGCCTTCAGCATGAAAAGGCCCTGCCCGAAGAGACCTTTTGTGAATCCTTCCCATTTGACATCGAGGTCAATACCATTCTCAGAAGCGATGAAGGCTGACTTCTGGACGATAAACCCCTTGCCGGGAGCCAGGGTGAGGGTC
This sequence comes from Methanoregulaceae archaeon, assembly GCA_028679325.1. Taxonomy (GTDB): domain Archaea; phylum Halobacteriota; class Methanomicrobia; order Methanomicrobiales; family Methanospirillaceae; genus UBA9949. Next base: position 1,373 of record JAJRBS010000159.1, read on the forward strand.
TCGATATCCCCGAGCGGCGCCGCCGAGAAACCGGCCTTCCCCGTGCCAGTCCCCGCGGAAAACTCGTTGATGAAGAAACTCTGGCCGCCGATCAGGGCCAGGGAAAGGCTGCCCCAGAAGCTCTTCTCCCTCTTGTGGGTCTTTACCTCGATAGTCGGCTGCATCCAGGTCAGGGAACCGGCCTCTCCCAGGATACTCTCGCCCGGTTCCAGGGTGATCACCAGCAGGGAGAATGATGGTTTATATTCTATCTCGTACTTCATTCCTCAATGCGTGACTCCGCATTGGATAAGATTTTCGGATGAAACGAAGTGTAGCGATGTGTCGTCCGGCCTCAAACTATTTCCCTCATGAAGAGCCTGGTGATCGCAGGTCATCATGAATGCCGAGCTGTCCGGTTCGGGTTCCGGGAGAGAGGGTCCCTTCTCTGTCACTGTCCGGATCGAGACCGAACTCCGGCCGTATGTCGGAATCTTCGCCGTCCTCCTCTTCTGGTACCGGCAGACGGTATCCATCGATACGACTAATAACTCCGATAGGATCTATACCGAGATCACGATTCATCTTCGCGGCAGACCAGAGATGCAAGAGTGTGAGGTCATCGATGTGACATTCACTATCCCCCGCCTGGCCCCGCATGATACTGATACAAGGACATTCGGGTACAAAAGAAAGATTGACTGCCGCTACTCGTTCTTCTCCGAAGTGGTCTCCTACCGGTGAGACGACGAAAAGAAAAAGAAGAAGAGGGTTTGGAATTTTACAGGTGTAGGAGGAACGAGATCCATGAAACTGAAAGGAAGTGGAACCGAGAAGTACCTGCTTGCCGCATTTGCCGGCGAGTCACAAGCGCGGACGAGATACAGTTTCTTTGCCAAGCGTGCAAAGAAGGAAGGGTTCGAGCAGATAGCGGCGATCTTCCAGGAGACCTCTGACAACGAGATGGAGCATGCCGACCTCTTCTGGAAGCTCCTGGAGGGAGGAGAAGCTGAAATCACCGCTGCGTACCCTGCCGGCATGACCGGATCAACGGCAGATAACCTGAGCGCCTCGGCAGAGGGCGAGAAGCTTGAATGGGGGACTCTCTACCCCCTCTTTGCCAAAAAGGCAGACGAAGAGGGCTTTAAAGAGGTCGCGAGGACCTTCCGGCAGGTCGCCAAGGTTGAGGCTTACCATGAAAGGAGATACCGGAAACTGTTGTCGGCCCTTGAGAACGGGACGGTCTTTTCAAAGGGCTTGCCGGTATTCTGGAAGTGCCGGAACTGCGGTTTTGTCATTGAAGGTAACGAGGCCCCCGAGAAGTGCCCGGTCTGTGATCATGCCAGGGCTTATTTCGAGGTGTGGTGCGAGAACTACTGATCTCTTATGCCACCGGCAAAGTCATGGAAAGAGGCGAAGGAGGCGGCCGAGCGGGAAGGAGCAGAGCTCGTGTTCCACAACTTCGATACCGGCGAATACGGAGCCTGCTCGCGACAAAGGGAGTTTGGCTGTTTTTCGAAGGGGCAGTTCATCGAGGAGCGGTGCATCTGCATACCGGCGAAGTTCACGGCCACGGAACTGGAGCAGAAGGAGAAGAAATTCCTCGAGGAGAACCCGGGCTGGGCCGGCGAGGTGTAGCCGTCAGAGACGGCTGCCGCCTCTTTGTGACAGATCCGCGTGGATCCGTCGTCCTTCCGGGACAAGACCTATCTTTTCAATTTTAATGGCCTGCCGGACATTCCGGGTCACCCGTATGGCCTTCATCCGTTCCAGGTTGCCAATTGACTGGAGCACCTGTTCTTCATCATAGCCTGACCGCTGGACGATCATCTCCGGAGTGGCCTCTCCGTGGAACTCCTCGGCGAGGAGCCAGATAATCCACTCATCGAGATTTCTTATGAAATCGGGCATGAACATGACAACACACCTATTTTCCTTTTATCTCCTCGCGTATACGGCTGAAGAAATCATAAAGCATCTGCCGGAACTCCCCGCCAACGTCTTCCCACGAGGCTGGTTTCCCTGCCGGAGCCGGCTGCGGTGAACCTGTGTCCGGAGTCTCCTCCGGTGGCTTTTTGAATATCGAGAGATAGCCTGTGACGATGACGACGATGAAGATCAGCGGGAAGAGTATCCACTGGAGTATGGCGATTGCCGAAGAGATGCTGAGGGTGAAATAGATCTCGAAGAACTCCAGCATCCTGATCAGGAACAGCACCAGCAGTACGCTGGCGAAGGCGTTGAAGGCCGGGAAAGGGAGGTTGTAAGGATAAGAGAAGGTCTCGAAGACCTCTCCGGCCATAAACAGGACCGAGAGGGCGATGATGAGAACGAGGTTTGCATACAGGAAGTCGACAAAACCTGTGAGGAGCGGTGACTGATAGTGGTTTGCGATCATCCTCATGACGATGAGAAAAACGAGGCAGAGTATCAGCCCGATCAGTCCCGAAACGAGGATACTGTGGGCCGATCTCTTCGTGCCTGCCATAACCTTCACAATCCTTCCGGTACTGTTTCTTCCCGATCACCATAAAAAAATGCTCGTATACCCTGTTCCGGGAGAACAGGAAGAAAGGATGGACGCCCCGGTCGGGATTCGAACCCGAGTCGGAAGCTCCGGAGGCTCCCAGGATATCCACTACCCTACCGGGGCAAAAAGATGACGGGAACTCGCCCGTCTCTCCATATGAAGAGGGAGGGGAACGATTTAATAATTTGTGAAGCCCTGTCCCTCAATTCTCGAGCAGCTCGAAGGGTTTCCTCCCGCCGGCAAAGGCATAGGCATGGCAATCGGGACAGCGGTAATTTTGGGGCAGTCTCTCGAACAGGGTCCCGGGAGCGATCCCTTCCTTCGGGTCACTTATGGCAGGATTATAGATATAACCGCAGATTCGGCAGCGATAACGGTGAGACATGGAGAGCTACCTGGCCGACATTCATCCTTCCTGCTTCATATAATGTACATGTCGGGGAGAAAAGAGAAGACAATCAGGCGGGGGAATTTCCCCCTTCAGGATTCCCTGACCCTGTAGGTGTGCCATATCCTGCAGGCCCCTTCATGGCTGACCATGCAGGGCCCGACAGGTCGCCGGGGCGAACAGGCTGTATCGAAGAGCCGGCAGTCCGAGGGCTGGGCTATCCCGCGGAGCACCTTGTCGCAGATGCAGGCCGTGTGCTTGTCGACATGCCTGACCTCGATCTCAAACTTCTTCTGGGCATCATAGGCCGAGAATTCCGGCCGCAACCGGAGGCCGGAGCCCGGGATGACCGGGAATCCACGCCACTCACTATCGCAGGGCTCAAAGACCCTGTACATGATCTCCTTTGCCCGGACGTTTCCTTCCCGGCAGACGGCCCGGGGATAGGCATTATCTATCCGGTGCACTCCCTCCCGGACCTGGGTGGTGAGCATCAGCAGACCCAGCAGGATGTCTTCGGGTTCGAAACCTGCCACAACCTGGGGGACCGGGAACTGCTCGTAGTCACTGTAACCGGTCACGGTGCAGACATGCCCGGGGAGCATGAAGCCCTGGAGGTTGGCCTCCCCCTGCTCGAGCAGCCACTTCATGGCCGGGGGGACCAGGCGGTGGCAGGAGAGGATGCTGAAGTTATCGGGTGGTGATGCCAGGAGGGTGGCGGCAACCGTGGGGGCGGTGGTCTCGAAACCGACGGAGATGAAGACCACTTCCTTGTCGGTCTGTTCTGCGATCTCGACTGCCTTGTGGACTCCCTGGACGACACGGACATCGCCGCCGCAGGATTCGAGGGAGCCTGAACTGCCGGGTACCCGGAGCAGGTCTCCATACGTGGCGACCGTGCAGCCCTTCTGCACGAGTTCGAGAGCGGCATCGATCTCCCCCTGGGGGGTGATGCAGACCGGGCATCCCGGACCCATGACGATCTTCAGTCTCTTGGGAAGAAGGGTCCGGAGACCATGGCGTGCGATCGAGGCCTCGTGCGTACCGCAGATGTGCATGAAGGAGAGGTCGCGGTCCACGAGCTCTTCGAGCTTCCGGGAAATCTCTTGTCCGAGGGCCATTCCTGTCTACTTAGTGGACGACTTCCGGTGATAATGGTACGTATCTGAACCGGGAAATCTCCCAGACCCCTATGTCAGCCTTTATCTGGGGGCTGACCGATACATCTCATAATGCTCGGGATATCGTCCTTTTGCCTTCACCATGAGCCTCTTTCATCGGCCCTTGACCAGCTCTCGGCCGTCACCGACCGGGTTGAGATCATGGATGACGGACGGCATTACCTCGAGTCAGCTGATCTCCTGGAGAACTACTCGTTCGCCTACTCCCTCCATGCACCGTCGCGGAGCATCAACATCGCCTGTATCCACGAGCCTATCCGGAAAGCGAGCGTGGACGTGATCGGCAACAGTTTCGCTCTCGCTGGCGAGGTCGATGCCGACATCATCATTCATCCCGGGTATTTCACCTGGGAAGAGGAACGGGAGAAGGCCCGCGAGCAGTTCCAGAAGTCGCTTCGCGACCTGACATCAATCGCAGAAGACTGCTCGGTCAACTTTTTCATCGAGAACATGGGCAACTGGAACTACTTCTTCCTGCGGCAGCCCTCCGAGATCGATGTCCTGGGAGAATTCGGGCTGGCCCTAGATGTCGGCCATGCCCACCTGAACCACTGCCTCGACGAATTCCTC
>JAJRBS010000170.1 GCA_028679325.1 Methanoregulaceae archaeon
CCCCAACCGCGCACTGCTCCGGTCCCTGGGACTGACAGATGACGAGCTCGAGCGGCCGTTTATCGGGGTTGCGAACGCCTGGAACGACATCGTGCCCGGGCATGTCCACCTCCGGACCCTCTCGGCAAAGGTCAGGGAAGGGATCACCGCTGCCGGGGGAGTGCCGTTCGAGTTCGGGGTCATCGGCATCTGCGACGGGATAGCCATGGGGCACGACGGGATGCGCTACTCCCTCCCCTCCCGGGAGAACATCGCCGATTCCATCGAGCTGATGGCAGGCGCCCACAGGTTCGACGGGATGGTCCTCATCGGGACATGCGACAAGATCGTGCCCGGCATGCTGATGGCAGCAGCGCGGACAAACATCCCCTCAATCGTTGTCACCGGGGGGCCTATGCTCCCCGGCTACGACCAGGGGAAGGACCTCTCCCTGATCGATGTCTTCGAAGCGGTGGGCAGGGTGGCGGCCGGGACAATGACCGAGGAAGCTCTCTCCACACTCGAGTGCTGCGCCATGCCGGGTTGCGGGAGCTGCCAGGGACTGTACACTGCCAACACCATGGCCTGCATGACCGAGGCAATGGGCATGTCGCTCCCGGGATGCGCCACGGCGCCCGCGGTGGACGCTGAGAAACTGAGGGTCTCCCGCCTGTCCGGCGAAAGGATCCTCTCTCTTGTCCGGGAGAATGTCGTCCCGCGCGATATCATCACCCGGCAAAGCCTCGAGAATGCCATACGGGTGGACATGGCACTTGGGGGGAGCACAAACACGGTCCTGCACCTGATGGCCATTGCCGGTGAGGCCGGGGTGGACCTGGATCTCGCGAGCTTCAACAGGATTGGCGAGAAGATACCGCATATCGCCCATCTTCAGCCGGCAGGCCCCCACCCGGTCGTGGCCCTTCACCGGTCGGGAGGGATACCGGCAGTGCTGCACGCCCTGGCAACCGAGCTCTCCGATACCCCGACTGTCTCGGGACGAAGCATCCGTACCATCGCAAAAGCATCGGTTCCCCATTCTCCCTCGATCATCCGGAGCATGAAAGACCCTGTGAGCCCTGCGGGGGGGCTTCGGATCCTGCAGGGAAGCCTCGCGCCGGGAGGAGCGGTTATCAAGTCGGCAGCGGTTAACGAAGGCATGTGGCGGCACCGTGGCCCGGCCCGGGTCTTTGATGGAGAGAAGGACGCCATGGAGGCCATTCTCTCCCGAGCTATCCGCGAAGGTGACGTCGTGATCATCCGCTACGAAGGGCCGCGGGGAGGGCCCGGGATGCCGGAGATGCTCTCGCCGACATCGGCCCTGGTGGGGCTCGGTTACACCCGGGTTGCGCTGGTAACGGACGGGAGATTCTCGGGGGGTACCCGGGGCCCCTGCATCGGGCATGTATCTCCGGAGGCAGCTGCCGGCGGCCCCATCGGACTGGTCCGCAACGGTGACATGATCGCAATCGACCTCTACGAACGGCGGCTCGATCTCCTTGTCCCGGAAGATGAACTCGTGAAGCGCCGGAGTCTCTCGCGGGCACCGGAGAAACAACTGCCGGGTATACTTGCCCGGTACGCAAAGATGGTCAGCCAGGCCGAAAGGGGAGCGGTTCTCGACCTCGGGAATCCCGGATCAGAGAAGAAAAGGGTGAGCCGAAAATGACCGGACCTTCCCGGACGACCAGGACCTATACTGAGGCGGTCTGTGCCCACTGCGAGGGGGACGGCTGTATCTACTGCGATAAGAAAGGCTGTGTCCTTGTCATCGATCCGCCGACAAAGTGCCGCCACTGCGAGGGGGACGGCTGCATCTACTGCGGGTTTACCGGCTGGTCCGGACTGAAAGGGAAGTACGACTGAGCGGGTTCACGCCCACCTCCTCCAGAGCCGGCAAAAAAAGGTATCCTACTGGCGGAAAACGAGCGTCCCGGCGATCTTGTCGTGAAGCCCCTGTTTGTAGCCGGTGAAGGCTATGATGAGGAAGCCCACCAGAAGGGTGAGCAGGCAGAGATACATGGCAAAGAAGCGGAGAGTCGCCCTCCCGAAGGTTATCCGGTTTCCCTGCATATCGGTGACCGCTACCCCGACAGCCATGTTCCCGAGGGTTCCCTGGTTTTTCGAGCTCCAGAAGTAGGCGAAGTAGATCCAGGGGATCAGGATGAAGAAGAGGAAGACGGAGAAGATGATCTGGGGCGGGACGACGGCCTGTATCACCTGCCCGGTGGCATCGGTCCGCGGCACGTGGTAGTAGTACTGGTTGAGTATGCGGATCGTCTCTGTCAACGGGTTTGGCATACGGGCGAGATAGGTGACGACGGCGATTAAGCCTGTCACGAGAATGCTGAAAAGAAGGAGGAAGATTATGTCCACGATCCCGCCGAGGAACCTGCCACCGAGGCCGGCAAAACTCCCGGTCATTATCGTGCCGACCTTTTTCCTGCTGAAGGGACGATTCGAGGCCTCCTTGAGGGTCGATCCACACCACTGGCAGAATTTTCCTGACTGTTCTGTCTCTTTTCCGCATTTGGGGCAGTACATCGGGGAGACTCCTGATGTTAAGAGATTGAGAGAGCTTCTCTTGAAGTTATCGCTTTATCCCGGAGAGATGTATCCGGAAAAGAACCCGGGAAACCGGATAACAGTAAAAAAGGGCGTTATTCCGAAGCCCTTCTTACCAGGGAGAGAAAGCCACCGGTAAAAGAAGGGAGACCAGAGAACAGGGAACGGGCCTGAAGGGATTTGAACCCTTGACCTACGGATTAAGAGTCCGTCGCTCTTCCGAACTAAGCTACAAGCCCCGGTGTGACCTATATGAATGGTTCCGACCGGGACATAAACCTTTCTTATTTTAACCGAATTTGTCCCCAAATCAAAATCCGGGTCGTATCCGGGTTTCAATTCAACGAAGTATTATAGTCTGGAAAGTGCACCCTACTTCATCATGCCTGATACGGCGCAGGGCAAGCCTACCGGAAGGGTCACCTATGCCATCCTCGGTTTCGGCAGGACCGGGTACCACATACTCCAGGAGATCCGTTCTGAGGGGAGAAGGATCATCATCATCGACAGGGACAAGGACCGCGTGCAGGAGCTCCGGGACCAGGGCTTCGAGGCTGTCGAGAAGGACATTGGATCGCCCTCCCTCCTGGCAGGCATTCCCGCCATCGATGTGGCCTTCATCCTCACTGGAGATGCTGCTGCAAACGCCGCTGCTGCGAAACTCCTTCGGGAGAGGGACCCCCATGTCAGTATCCTTGCCCGGGCCAGCGACCCCCGGCAGGTTAAGGAACTCGAGGAGGCCGGGTCCGATCATGTCCTCCTGCCCCAGCAGATGGTTGCAAAGGCGGTGGTTCACCAGGTCAGGACACTTGCGGCAAACCGGATCTCGCGGAGACTGTATACGCTCCTTTCCGAGTGGGAAGGGACGCTTGGGATCATCACCCACAGCAACCCGGACCCGGATGCCATATCGAGCGCCCTGGCCCTCTCGGCAATCGCCGCATCGGCCAATCCGGGCAAGCTGACCTGCCGGATATTCTACGATGGTGTCATCGGACGCCAGGAGAACCGGACCCTGGTCAACCTCCTGGCCGTCTCTCTTGAGAAGCTCGACAGCCGGGCACTCCAGGAATGCACTTACCTGGCACTTGTCGACTCGCCTGCGCCCGGGGCA
>JAJRBS010000175.1 GCA_028679325.1 Methanoregulaceae archaeon
GGAATCGGCGATGTTCTCCCGGGAGGGGAGGGAGTAGCGCATCCCGTCGTGCCCCATGGCTATCCCGTCGCAGATGCCGATCACCCCGAACTCAAACGGTACTCCCCCGGCAGCAGTGATACCTTCCCTGACTTTTGCCGAGAGTGTCCGGAGGTGGACATGCCCGGGAACGATGTCGTTCCAGGCGTTCGCAACCCCGATAAACGGTCGCTCGAGCTCATCATCAGTGAGTCCGAGGGACCGGAGCAGTGCGCGGTTGGGGGCACGCTGATAGCCGCACCGGACCTCGTCGCTTCTGAGTGGATGCATAATGTTCCTACCTGCCAGAAGGTGGGTCGGCATCACCCTTTATCTCTTCGCGGGCAGGGATGAACAGAATATTCCAGCATCGGGACAAAGCAGACTGGTCTTCCTGCTGCTGATGTTTTTTTGCAACCAGGAATGGGGTAGATTACCGGGATGCGGTCTCATGAGGCCGGCTTGCCGATGTATGCTGAAAGATGGTTTAAGACTGTTCCCGGGAACGAGCAGCGGCCTGCACGAAGGACCGGGCAAACTCATCTGAGAAGTAGGAATGGGTGTAGGTGCCGACCGCTTCGTGGCTGAAAAGGCCGTCTTTTCCTCCGGCGATCCCCTTGCCCCGGGAGAGATCGATGGCGAAGCGGGCGTCACCGGAGGGCTCAAGGTATGAGTAGTGGAACTCGTGCCCCCGGATCTCGAGACCGGGGGCGGCCATCTGTACACCCGACCCCCAATGGCCAAGCGAGTACCCCAGGCCCTGGATCTTTCCGGTCATGACCGCGGCGGCCGGCAGGATCCCGGCCATGGCGTACTCTTCTTCTCCGGTTGTAATGCTCTCGGTAAGGAACATCATCCCCCCGCACTCGGCAAAGATCGGGAGCCCCTGGTCGGCGGCATTCCTTATCGGGAAACGGCAGGCCGAGGCTTCGAGCCCCCCGGCATGGAGTTCGGGATAACCTCCGCCAAGGTAGTATCCATCGGCCGCGATCAGACCTTCGGCCAGGGGCGAGAAGAAGGAGAGGGTCGCCCCCGAAGACCGGAGCCGGTCGAGGTTGTCCTGGTAATAGAAACAGAAGGCAGAGTCAAACGCCACCCCGATCACCGCCTTCTCCCTTCCTTCTGTTTCTTTCGGGGTGACGGCAGGGAGAGGCGGTGCCGCGGAAGAAATCTCCAGGATCCGGTCGAGGTCGCAGGAGTCGCCGACGACACCGGCGACAGAAGGATCAATTCCGGTCTCAAAAGCCATCTTCAGGCCGAGATGCCTGCTCTCCACCGAGAGTCCGGGATCCCGGGGAATGAAACCCAGGACCGGGGAGGACTGTTCTCGTTCGACCAGGGACCGGTGGCGATCACTCCCGACCCGGTTGAAGATCACGCCGGAAAGGCTGACGTCAGGGTCGAACCCTGCATACCCCCGGACAAGGGCATGGACGCTCCGCGACATTCCCCGGACGTCGGCCACCAGGATGACCGGTGCACCGAGGACCCGGGCCACGTGGGCGGTGCTGGAGATCCCTGTCCCGTCCAGGCCGTCGAACATTCCCATAACCCCCTCGATGACAGCGATGTCGGCGCCGGCAGCGGTACGGACGAAGGTATCCATGACCCCCTCCTCACCCATCATGAAGGGGTCGAGGTTCCGGGAGGTACGGCCACATATGACAGAATGATACCCGGGATCAATGAAGTCCGGTCCGACCTTGAAGGGTTGAACCTCGAGGCCCCTCTTCCGGAAGGCGGCCATCAGGCCCCGGGCTACGGTGGTCTTGCCGCAGCCGCTGTGCGTGCCGGCAAGGACGATCCGGGGTATTGTGAGGAGCCTCTGTTCCATGGCCTTCGTAAGAGAAAATTTCCTCTGGAGGGATTTATGTCCGATTGTTCAGGATGCGTGGTGTCCGGTCCCGGGAAGGATTTCCCCCAAGCCGGATTACCCAATCCCCCACTGGGAGAGGGTGGTGTGGGAAGGATCGATATCGTTCCAGTCCCAGCCAAGGGCCTCGATGATCCGGGATATCGGCTGTTCGATTGACTTCTTGAGCATCAATTCGCGGTCGACCTGAAACTCGGGGGGCACCTGGTCGCCGTACTCGAAACAGAGAACATCGGTCTTCGGGAACTTGCTGCTGACGTTCTTTATGTAGACCCTCTTCGGCTTGCTCCCCCGGGCAAACTCGGCCCCGAGGTGCTTGTTCGCGTAACGGGCACCCCGGACGTGCGCGTCATCGGTCTGGTACTCGCCGAGATGCTTTCCGATCCCACCCGGGATGCCGATCTCGTCGAGAGAGTACCTTCCGGCCCGGTAGTTCCGGATCACATCACCGAGGTATTGCTTAACCGCCTCGTACCCTGATCCCTGCAGGATCATCTCCATGACCCTCTTCTGGACGAGCTTCGCGATCTGGGGATAGTCGCTCCTCCGGGTCTCAAAGCCGACCACGTCAATCTCATCGGCTGCCTTCCCTTCTTTCCAGACCAGGTGCCCGGCGTACCTCTTCTTCTTCCCGGCCTGGAAGAACCTCCGGTAGATCTTCTCGAACCTGATAGAGAAGAAGTGCTGGTCTGCATTCAGCTCGTCTTTCGCGAACCGTTCATAGCTCGCATTCACCTCTTTCTCAATGGCCCTGGCGAGCGCGATGGTCTCATCCTGCGAGGAAGAGGGGATCTGTACCATGCAGGAGTCTGTATCTCCGTACAGCACTGTGTACCCGAGCCCCTCGATCACTCCCCGGGTGTGTTCGAGAATGGCCCTTCCCACCGAAGTAACTGCCGCCCCGATCTCCCTGTCATAGAGCCGGAAACGGGTATAACCGCTCACCCCGTAGTAGGTGTTCATGATGACCTTGAGCACGTTCTGCTGCAGGTCGTAGACCACGTACTCCGGCGAGCCAAAAGGATTGCTGTCCCTGGTCCTCTTCTTCTCTACCCTCTCTGCCAGAAGATCGCTGATGATACTCCGGGTGAGGCCGTCCGGGGCTTTCCGGAACCGGACCCCGTTCGGTGCCCGGAGCTCCCCGGCCGGGTCCTTGGTCTCAGGGGAGGCGTTGATGGTCATCATGGCCATGGGGTACAGGGAAGCCAGGTCAAAGACCACCACGTTCTCACGGACCCCCCGGCTCGGTTCGAAGACCGTTGCCCCCTCGAACTCCTCGGCTGGCGCGTAGCCCTTGGAAGGGAGGACGTAGCGGCCAAATGCCCTCCGGAGGACAAAGATATCGACGATGCTTGAGGAGTTGAGGGTCTTGTCCAGGGGGCAGCCGACATAGCGGGCGATCTCACGGTAGAACTCGATGATCCGGTTCTTCCCATTGATGGCCGTGCAGAGCTCGACGTCCTTGAAGTTGTATTCCACCAGCAGGCAGGGGTCTTTTCTCCAGAGCTCGCTGATGGTGCCCCGGTACCTGACCTTCGTATCGCCGATCTCGGACTCGGCCACGGCATCCAGCCGGTAGGATTCCCTCTGGGCGCCCTGCATCTTGCGATAGGCGGAGAGGAGGTCAAAGACCGCCCGTCCGCGGAGGGTGTTCCTCTCGGTCGGTCCGCTCAGCCGGGCCAGGGTGGAGGGATCGAGCCCGAGCATCTCCATCCGCCGTATCAGGTAGGGGAGGTCGAAGTCGAGGAAGTTCCACCCGCTGATAACATCGGGGTCGGTCTCCTTCATCCAGGCCGCAAAACCCCGGAGCATCTCATCCTCGGCCTCGAAAGTGTGGATATCATGCCGGTCCCTGCAAAAACAGCCGTTGCTCTTCCCTTCCGCGGTCGCGAGGACTGAGAGGTCGCAGCACCCCTTTCCGGTCGGGCTGAAGATGAAACTTGTATACCGGCCGGTGTACGAGTCATGGCAGGTGATGCAGACGATCGCATCGCGTTCCGGTTCCGGGAAGCCCCTCTCGTCCTCGCATTCGATATCGAGCATGCAGACCCGGGCCGGGGAGGAGACCTCAGCCGGGGTGACGTCCTGGTAAATGCACCGGGAGGCCGGTGCCGCGACCCCGGCCGTCAACCCGCAGTCGATCATGAACCGTGTGGTGAAGGGGATATCGGCCTCGTAAGCGGAAAAACTCTCCCGATATTTCCTGACATCTGTAGGCTTCTGGGTGTAGAGACGGCAGAGGGTCTCACCGCGGATAGAGATGTAACTCTTACCCTCTTCGACGGTAACGGACGCAGGGATGGCTGTCGAATTGGCCTGGGAAGCCGGGACATAGAAATAGGGCCGGAAATTGGCGACCTGGAGGTGGTGGGCCTTTCCCTCCGGATCGCGCCCAAAGACATGGATAAGAGGCGCCCCATCGGCCGTGTACTCAACCTGGGTGATACCGATACGAACTGCCGGCCCGCCGGACCTCCCATCCCGGTCGTTCATGCCTGTTTCTCCCGGGAGAAATCCCTAGAACTCAAGCTGACCGCAGAGCCCTGCCACAAAGTTGCCGGACGCTGTGAAGTGCTGCTGCTCCCAGTCATCGAGTTCCCATTCCTGTATCTCTCGTACACCCTCACGCCCGACTACGGCCGGGACACCGATGGAGATGTCTTTGAATCCGTACTCCCCGGAAAGCACGCAGGAGCAGGTGACCAGCTTTCGTTCGTCCCGGGAAATGATCCGGATCAGTTCAGCGATGTGCCGGGCCGGGCCGAAGACCGTCCCTCCCTTGCCCTTGATGATCTCCATGCTCGAAGTCCTGAGCCTGGCAAGAATGGATTCCCTCGCTTCGCTCGGGACTTTCGCGTCGAGGCGGGAGAAGAGGGGTACCTGGTACTCCCCGTGTTCACCGATGACCCAGGGAGTACCGCCAATCTCCTTCTCCTTCAGGTAGAGGCCGAGGCGGGCGCTGTCGAGCTGCCCGCCAAACCCGATACACTGGTGCGGCTCAAGCCCGATGTGGCGGCAGAGGTAATAGTTGTTCGGGTCCATGGGGTTCGTGACCGTGATCAGTACTCCGTTAAATCTCCGGAGAGCATGCGTGCAGATCGCCGCCACCGGTAAATTGGCAGAAAGAAGGTCGGCCCTGGTCAGGACGTCAGGGGTCCGCGGCAGTCCTGCTGAAAAAATGCAGATATCTGCCTCGGACGCGTCCCTCCAGTTTGTGCTGATGCTCATATCGAGACCGGTATGCTGCAGGTCGAGCACCTGTGACTGCAGGAACGGCTCAGCGGAGTCATAGAGGACAAAATCGTCTGCCAGGCCGAGCAGGGACGCGAGGTAGGCGACCTCCCCGCCTATCTTTCCAACACCGAGGACTGCGAGCCGTGTCATAATCCTCAATATGGGGGAGCCATGAATATAATAGAAACACAGGTGACCCCGTGGAACTGAGGCTAAGACCCGGGCCGGTCCGGGCAGGGGGAGTGACTCTTTCGAACCACCTGATCCTTGCCGCAGGGATCCTCGGGACGACCGGATCGTCTCTGGCACGGGTTCTTGACGCCGGAGCCGGAGGAGTGGTCACGAAGTCCATCGGACCTGCCCCCTGCGAAGGCCATGCCGGCCCCTGCGTCATTGAGCTCGAGTGCGGGGTGATCAACGCCATGGGGCTCCCGAACCCTTCCCGGGAATTTACCGGTGAACTCGCCATCCTCGCAGGAAAACCGGTGGTTGTGAGCATCTTTGGGGGGAGCCCTGAAGAGTTTGCAACAGTGGCCTCCTGGTTTGCCGGGCTGGTGGCTGGCTTCGAGCTGAACCTGAGCTGTCCCCACGCTGAGGGATACGGCGCGGCGCTGGGGGCTGATCCGGACATCGTGGAAGAGTGCACCCGCGCCGTTTCCCGATACGGCATGCCAACCTGGGTGAAGCTGACGCCGAACGTGACCGACATCACCGCGTGCGGACGGGCGGCCGAGCGGGGAGGTGCCGATGCTATCGTGGCTATCAACACCGTTAAGGCCATGAGGATCTCCCCTGAACTGAGGCGGCCGGTGCTCGGCCACGGCTTCGGCGGGCTGTCCGGGAAGGCAATCTTTCCTGTCGCCGTCCGCTGCGTGTACGAGCTTTACCGCGCCTGTCGCATCCCGATAATCGGGTGCGGGGGGATAGCGACTGAGCGGGACGTCATCGAGATGATGATGGCCGGGGCCTCGGCCGTCGAGATCGGGACCGCGGCCCGGGACGACCCGGCAATCTTCTCGGCCATCTCCTCGCGCCTCTACGGTTTTGGCGGGGAGGACCCGGACTCGGTGGTGGGGTGCGCCCATGAGTGAGGGGATGCCGGTGGCGGTCCGGATCGAATCGGTGGTTGATGAGAGCCCGACGGTGAAGACGTTTGCCTTTTCGCAGCAGTTTTCGTTCCGGCCCGGGCAGTTCGTGATGGTCTGGGTCCCGGGGATCGATGAGATACCCATGGCTCTGTCCTCCGGCTCTTCGATCACCGTCCAGCAGGTCGGGGACGCGACCGCGGCCCTCTTCCGGAAGGGAGTGGGGGACAAGCTGGGGATACGCGGTCCTTTCGGGAATGGTTTTCCTGACACCGGCAGGATCCTTGCCATTGCCGGCGGTGTGGGGGCAGCGCCCCTCCGCCCCCTGGCCGTTGACGGGAAAACATCCTGTTTCCTTCTGGGAGCACGCACAGGGACCGAGCTCCTCTTTGCCGATGAGCTGGTTCAAAAGACATACCTGCAGGTATCTACTGATGACGGAACCAGCGGCCATTGCGGGCCGGTCACCGGGCTCCTGCAAAAGATTGATCCCGGGAATTATGACCGGATCTGCGTCTGCGGCCCGGAAAGGATGATGCAGGCCGTTCTTTCCGTGCTTGCTGCCGCCGGGAGCGCAGAGCGCGGATATTTCTCCCTGCACCGGTACATGAAGTGCGGGACCGGCCTCTGCGGGTCCTGCTGCGTCGATCCGACCGGCTTCCGGGTCTGCCGGGAAGGCCCGGTCTTCCGGGGAACCGATCTCCTGGACACTGAATTCGGCCTGTACAAGAGGGATGCCTGCGGGAGGAGACAGCCAGTCTGATCCCCGACCAGCGGGTATTTATAGGAAGATGATAACACATCGGCCCTTGTTTACCGTTTTACATGCAGAAAATACAATTTTGCACCCTAAAAACAATTAGAAAGGTATTAATAAGTCAAGAAAAGATTTTTATTTTGACCCTATGCGAGAAGTGAGTTTGGGGTTATTGGTTAAGGTAGACATTCGAGAGGTGTGAAAAAATGGTATTTCATCCCCCAGTCGCCATCGTCGCAAAAGCCGGCGATGCTGGGAAATACAAGGTAGGGCTGCCTGCCTGGAACATGGTGCTCCGTGGATTCATGTCGGGCGCCTATATCGCTATGGGAGGGGCCCTTGCCACCGTCTGTTCCACAGCGATTGTCAACCCGGATGCCCTTGCAGCTTTTGGGACGTCCGGTGCCGGGTTTGGTGCCCTGATTACGGGAGCTGTGTTCCCTGTTGGGCTTATTATCACCGTCCTGACGGGTGCAGAACTCTTCACGGGCGATGCGATGCTGGCCCCGATGGCCGCCTTCATCCACAAGATCAGCTGGGCACAGGTCATCAACCTGTGGATCTGGGTGTACATCGGGAACCTCATCGGTTCTATCGTCTATGCCTATATCATGGCTTATGGTCCGTTTAGTGCCTGGAATGCAGCGGGAGCCGGAACGGTCACCGCGTTCGGCATGAGGGCCATAGCGATAGCATCGTTCAAAGTCCAGTATGTGAGTGCTGCAGCCATGTGGTCGGCCTTCCTGAAGGGTATCGGATGCAACTGGCTGGTCAACCTGGCTATCCTGCTCGGTATCTGTGCTGATGACCTGATTGGGAAGTTCTTCGGAATCTGGTTCCCGATCATGGCTTTCGTCTCCACCGGATTCGAGCACTCCATCGCCAACCAGTACTTCATCGCAGCCGGTATCTTCACGAACGGAATTGGACTTACAGAAGTTCAAGGCGTAGCCGCAGCAAAATATCTCGGCTATGCAAACCTGAACTGGGTCGGCTTCTGGGTCAACAACATGATCATTGTGACCATAGGCAACATCATCGGTGCACTCTTCTTCGTGGGAGTCATCTACTGGGTTGCCTTCCGGAAAGAGATCGCCGCCCTCAAGTAACGGGATTTAATGAAGATCGGTAAAGTAACACCGAGGATCTCGATCATCGCGGTTGTGGTGGTCGCGGTCTTCACCATTCTTTTATTTGCTGCTTATTTTGCAACCGGAAACTGGCAGCTCCTCCTGTGGGGCATCCCGACCCTGGTCCTGATCCTGGTCATTCCCATGGCCCTCAATTACATGAGCCAGAGCCAGTACGTTTCCCTGACCCCTCAGTATGAAAGGGAAGCACGGCCGGTAAGAGTGAAACTGATCAATCCCTCCATGATAGGGCAACCTGTACGGATCGAGGGCGTGGTGGAACGGGTGTACTTCCAGTTCCTCAACCGTCCCCAGTTCCTGGTCGCCGACCGGAGCGGGGAGATCTCGGTCAAGATGTTCACGTCACCCCAGGAGAAGGTCAGGCAGGGTGACGTGGTCGAAGTCCTCGGGCTGGTCATGAAGCGCTACGTGATGACAGGCGACCCGGTCATCAACTGTGTCTCGATCCGGAAGATCGAGAAAGCAGTGGAGAGCAAAAAGAAAGAAGAGAGCAAGGCCTGATATCGGGCTATCCCGGTTTTCGAGGCATTCTCTTCCCTGCATCTCCTTCAACAGACCCTGTATTTCCTTCTTTTCCGGAAAATGTCGGGCACTCAGTGACACAGAGGCTGCACCGTATGGTTCCCAGCCTGGCGAGATGAGGTGCGAGAGGAGCGGCTGCCCCCTGCAGGAAGGTCCGTCCGATCAGCCACTTCGCAACGGGGACGAGTGGCGGAGGGATCCAGGCCCGGAGTGACCGGCAGCGGAAGGCCTCGACACCTTCAGGGCCGATGGCATTCCCCGGGCAGGCACGAATGCAGCGTTCGCACCCTGTGCAGAGGTTCTCGAATCCCATTTCAGGGCCGACCCTGTCTTCCGGGCTGAACTTTTCGAGAGCGAGCCCGATTACGACACCGCTCAGAAGCAGCCGGGGGCCGAACCGGGGGCTCAGGAGAACGGAACTCTTCCCAAGCGACCCGAGCCCGCCCGCTGCCGCGACATGTTTCAGACGGACCATACCCTGCAACTTTCCTTCCGTCACTTTGACGGGCAGGTAGAGAGGGACGGGCTTTGCCGGGATATTCTCCCTGTTCAGTATCCCGGCCAGACGAACGGCCGCCGCATCGAGATATTCAGCGATCCGGACCATCTCCCGGGTCTTCTCCTTTGCCGGCAGACGGTACACTGCAGCTGGGACCTCCTTTCCAAAGACGATGACAGACCGGGCCGCCGGGAAGAACTGCAGGACATCCCAGCGGTCCGTCTCCGGCAGGCTCGCGGTGCCGATGACGGCGAAGGTGTCGATGTTCTCTTCGTGAAAGAAGGCTGTGAGGTGCATGGGGAGCTTCACTGTTGTACTGAGACGAGTTCTTCTATCAGGATATTGGTGAACTTTTTAAAGGAATATCCGGCCTTGATACTCTGGATCTCTCCTGGTTGAAAGACAGCCTGAGGATATTCAGCTTGATGGGTCAGGGGAGATCCTGGCACTGATACTTGTTCAGGATCATCGTACTCCGATTTCCATTTTACCAACAAGCATATGACCAGGCATGAGAAGGAGAATCTGCCAGGTGATCTCCCTTGAAACTGTATACAATCGGATTTACGAAGAAGGATGCACGGACATTCTTTGGCCTTTTGATTGATAACCAGGTCAGGACCATTATCGATGTCCGGATCCATAACCAGTCCCAGCTCGCCGGTTTCACGAAAAAGGAAGACCTGCCCTATTTCCTGGAAAAGATTGCCGGCATCGGCTATGTACATCTCATCGAGGCTGCTCCCGAGGAGAGCCTTATGAAGGATCTTCATAGCGGGAAGATTACCTGGCAGGCCTTCGAGACAACATACCGGGACCTGCTCGCAAAAAGGAAGGTCTTCGAAAAGATGGACCAGAATATCCTTGATAACGGATGTCTCCTCTGCAGCGAGCCTACCCCGGAGCACTGCCACCGCAGGTTATTTGCCGAATATCTGAAGGAGAGGATCCCGGACCTTGAGATTGTGCATCTCTAGGAGGGTTTCAGGTATTTCCTTGTCACCAGGTAATACTGTCTGACCTGAACTTCAGTCCCGGGTTCCTGGCTTTTTCTTCAGTCCTTGAGGTGGGCTACTGATAAATGGCCATCAATCATCAGAAGGTCATCACCCTGCAACTGGGGTTCTTCAGGAGCCGGGTCAGCGGTTCACCCATCAGTTTCACATCGATATCAAGCCCGATCAGGATGGGGACAACATCGTATTCTTCCGCACAGGTCCGGCATGCCTGGAGGATCACGCCTCCTTCTTTCATCTTGTGGATATGCTCCTGCAGTTCACGGTCCTGGGAGAGGAGCCGGGTCGAGGGTCCCCAGATGATAAACGTGAGGTTCTTCCACCACTTCTTCCCGGCGGCATTGTGCACATACGAAAAGACCATCTTCAGGGCGACCTCGCGGTCGCTGCTGGTCCAGAGGATGGCGAGCTCGTCTGGTTCGGGAGGTGTTTCGGTCATGGGGTTCCTGTTCCTGTCTCTATACTATGAAGGTGAATAAAGCATCGGTAGACGTTATCGATCTGGCAGATCTCGCTGGCGTCAGTCTCCTTCGTAGTAGCACTCTTAACGACGGTGCCGACGGTGATGGTAGTTCCAGTAATTACCCTTCTTTTTCACCACCATGAAACAGTATTCTCCGACAGAGAATGTGGTCCCGGACCCTCTTTTCATGTAACCAAAAGAAAGATTTTAGCCTCTTTTACAGAAGATCGGGATTCTCTTTTTATAAATACCTCAATTCTAGTCCCGATTGTCTAAATAGGGTCAATTCATGGTTAAGAAATGAGCCTCATAGAACGTTTTAAAGGGCAGATCGCATGCCTGATAGACTGAAGTAGGGTCAAAATGAAAAGAAGGCCTGTTTTGGGGGTCGGGAAGTTATATTGTCTTCGTTTGCCGGCGTTGGTTTTTGTGAGGAGAGAACATGGGGGTGAGTGTTTATCTACAAAATCCAGTGCCAGCGCGGCCATCGGGATCGGGAACGATGTTTTGCCAAAAAGTCACTCCCGCTCTGTGTATTGCCTGAACTCATATCAGTTGCTGGCTCAGGTCAGGATGTCTGATCAGTCACTTCCTGCTTTTCTGATAAATTGCTGTGCCGATGCTAAATCCTGCATAGTAGCATTGAGAAATGCTGATGCATTGTCAGCGTGGGACAGGACGGCATTCGCATCTTTTACTTCACACATTTTCTGTATTTCACTCGCAAATTTTCCAGCGTTTTGATAGGCGGAAATCTGGGCGATACGAGCTTGCTCGATGTTCGTATCATTGCTCCTTAATTGTTCGAGTAACGATGCTTGAGAAGAGGTCGTGTTCTGGAGAGTTCGGCTCGCTGCTTTAATCGCTGGACAATTACCGGTTGAAAGAGAATTGGAAAGGATGTTCAGGTCTGACTGGAACACAGACAGCTGATCAGACATAATCGAGACAACTGCGCGATCGCGGATTTCTGCAGATACGGTTGGAGCAGTCTGTCGCAGCGGTGTCCCTGTTTCCAAAGGGGGGGTTGAGGTTGTGCATCCTGATATGCAGATTAGGAGGAGAATAACAGACATAATGCAGACATGCAAGAACCGCATATGTGAGATGTATCAAAATTAAGAAATAAGTGTATCGGGCCTTTCATCATTTGTTCTTGATAATTGAATCCGGTATCGTATCATATTTTACTATAACATTTTGTGAATGATCCCCGATG
>JAJRBS010000184.1 GCA_028679325.1 Methanoregulaceae archaeon
TGACGGATCCTCCGGTTCCGGGTAGACCGGGAGAAGGGGGCGGACGGCGTAGAACGGGCGGTGGTCCATGGGAGATCCTTTCGTCTCTGATAATTTCCCCGGTGTCACCATGAATATGCCCCTGATTCCACTCCCCGTAGTCGCTGGAAGCGTTCAGCTATCTCCCCCGGGTGCTGCGGCTGACGTCGATCCCAAAAATTGATGGGATCCAACATGCAACAGACGGCATATGAAGAACCCTCGAGCATACGCAATCCTCTTTCTCCTCGTTCTCGGAGTGTTCGGGGTGGTGGCGATCACCCCTGTCGCAGCCGATGCGGTGATGACCATCTCCGAGTTCCAGATAAGCACAGATCCTGCAGAACAGAGTGAGCCGGACATTGACGATCTCCATATCGTCTGGCAGGATAACCGAAACGGGAACTGGGATATCTACCTGTATACATTGATGAGTACGCAAGCCCCCGAGACCCGGATAACCACCAACACCTCAGACCAGCAGTATCCGGCCATTTCTGGCAATCACATCGTCTGGCAGGACAACCGGAACGGGAACTGGGACATCTACCTGTATGACATAGGAACCCAGACTGAAACCCGGATAACCACCAGCACCGCTAATGAGCAATATCCAGCGATTTCCGGTAATCGCATCGTATGGCAGGATGATCGGAATGTGGATCCGGACATCTACATGTTTGACCTGAGCAACCAGACCGAAAAGTTGCTGTCCAGAAGTTGCTACCCGGGTTCATGTCCATCCCGATATCCGGCGATTTATGGGGACCATATTCTCTATCAGAAGATGTGGGCTCCCATTTATACGTGGGAACCGTGTCTGTTCAAGGTTGATCCGGCAACCAGGAGTGAGACTCTCCTATCGGCATACTGTGATGACATCAATCCCGATATTGCCATTTATGAAAATCGTGTGGTCTGGACGGTTAATGAAGACCTCGGCAAAGGCTGGCATACGTTCATCTGGATTTATGACCTGAACACCGGATCGATGAAACGATTGACCAATGACTGGCAGGCAACGTATGATACGGGTCATCCGGATACACACGGCTACGCGCCTGCGTACGTCGTCTACTATAACAACAGAAACACGTACTGGGCGGGCAATCATTATGTTAACAATGATGATATCTTCGTGAACAATCTGGACCTGGGAGTTGAAACCCAGGTAACGAACAATACTTCAGATCAGCGAAAACCGGCAATTTACGATGGCCGCATCGTCTGGCAGGACTACCGGAACGGGAACTGGGACATTTATATGGCCATGCTTGGCTGGAGTACGACAGATACGCCTCCGACTCCCGAACCATCCGAAACTGGATCGCTCTATGTCGCCTCCTACCCCTCCGGTGCAACCATCCTCATCAACGGAACAGAACGAGGGCAGACGAATCAGGTCGTCAGTGGTGTTACCGCTGGTATGCATAACCTGACTCTTGTAAAGGACGGTTACCAGCCCTATACCACGATGGTTCGTATTCCGGCAAATGACGTGAAGGTTCTCCCCCCGATAACCCTCTCGAAGGGTGGGCCGTCGCCAGCTGGTACAGGGACTTTATACATCGCATCTTATCCGACAAATGCGACTATTCTCATAAACGGCACGAGTTATGGAAAAACCAATCAGTTTGTGAGAAATGTACCGGCAGGAAACCAGAACCTGACGCTGACCAGGGACGGTTATAAGCCGTACACAACGACGGTCACTGTTCCGGCAGGAGGTTTGAAGGTGCTGGCTCCCGTTACTCTCTCCCCCATCGAACAACCTCTTGGCTGTACCTGTCCCTGCCTCCTTGGTTGTCTCCCTGGCACCTGCATGTGCATTGCTTAAATTATTTTTCCCTTTTTTTACCCTGAAAATATCATTTTGTGGGAGAGTTTCGATGGAACCCATGAAGCTCCTGAAACAGGCGGAAACCTGGCGGATTCATGCCGAAAGGGAGTATCACGGTAGGATATCGTTCGCAGCCATGACAGTCTCTTTATATCCCGGTGGCTGGATAACAATTTTTTTCACGAAGCACCAGAGGACATCGCAGGTCCTAAAAAAAGAGTGGCGATGTCGTCGGACGCTCGTTCTTATCTGACGTGCGGAAGGACATCCTTCCAGATAGCGAGACTTGCAGCTTCGTCCAGGGAGGGGGGCGTGATGTTCCCGATCGCTACATGATTATACCCCATCCGCTTCATCTCCTCGATCTTGCTGATAAAGTCTTCTGCAGAATGGAAGATCGACAGAACCCCGCCCGAGAAAGCCTTCGCGACAGCGCCTCCGCTGATAGTACCGGCATCCTGCTGCAGGCTCTCGGGCCGGACAACGTGACCCGGGTCGTAGAGGTACGAGAAATGGCCGACGCGTTCCATGGCGTTCGGGTCCCTGCCCGCAGTCCTGGCGCCTGCCTCGAACGCCGGCAGGAGTTCCTCCTTAACGTATCGGGGATTGTTCGCAAGACTGATCAGGTGGTCGCCGAGGCGTCCCGCAAGGTCAGCTGCACGGGGTCCAATCGCGCTGACGTACACGGGGACCTTCTCCCTCGGCCTGGTCAGCAGGATCGCGTCCCTGAGAGTGTAGAACTTTCCAGACGAGGTGACGGGTGTGGCGCTCGTCCATAGCGTATTCATGACCATGAGCGCCTCTTCGAGCATTTCGAGCCGGGTATTATTCGAGGGCCATGCACCGCTGTAGACCGCCATCTCGTTCGGCGGTTCTCCGGTACCCACACCGATCCCGACACGTCCCGGGTACATCGCCCCCATGGTGGCGAACGCCTGTGCAACGATCGCCGGGTGGTAGCGCATGATGGGGGCGGTGACCCCCGTGATGAAGGGCACACTCCTGGTCGCCTGGAGCGCCGAACTCATGACCGTCCAGGCGAAGTTGCATTCAGTCGCCCCCGGCATCGCTATCAGGTGATCTTCGACCCATAACGAGTCAAATCCTATTCTTTCGGCTTCTATCGCCTGGCGTAAACACCCGGCCGGTGTCCAGGCATCAGTTATCGCGAAATAGCCAATTTTTGTCCTCATTCTCTTCCCCTCCTCATCATCCCCTCTTGTTGGGTTGCCATTTCCTCTCACTGGACGTGCGGAAGGACCTCCTTCCATATCTTCAGACCCGCAGCCTCGTCCAAGGATGGGCGGGTGCCTCTCACGATCCCCATTCTCTGGTCGGCGATCGCGAGGTGATCATACCCCATCCGATTCATCTCCTCGATCTTCCTGATAAAATCTTCAGCACTGTGGAAGATCGAGATAAACCCGCTTGCAAAGGCCTTCGACATAGCGCCTCCACTGATGGTACCCGCATCCTGCTGGAGGTTTTCAGGGAGGACCACCTGATCCGGGTCGTAGACATAGGCGAAATGGCCAACGCGTTCCATGATTTTCGGATCCCTGCCAGCCTCCCTGGCGCCTGCCTCGAGGGCCGGGAAGAGCTCCCCCTTGATGTACTGCGGATTGTTCGCAAGGGTGATCATATGGTCACCGAGGCGTCCCGCAAGGTCAGCGGCACGGGGCCCGATCGCACTGACGTACACGGGGACCTTCTCCTTCGGCCTTGTCAGCAGGACCGCGTCCTTGAGCGTGTAGAACTTTCCAGCCGAGGTGACGGGTGTGGCGCTCGTCCAAAGCGTATTCATGACCATGAGCGCCTCTTCGAGCATTTCGAGCCGGGTATTATTCGAGGGCCATGCACCGCCGTAGACCGCCATCTCGTTCGGCGGTTCGCCCGTACCCACGCCGAGTCCGACGCGTCCCGGGTACATCGCCCCCATGGTGGCGAAGGCCTGGGCAACGATGGCCGGGTTATAGCGCATGATGGGAGCGGTGACGCCCGTGATGAAGGGCACCTTTTTCGTCGCCTGGAGCGCCGAACTCATGACCGTCCAGGCGAAGGAGCACTCCTTCCCACCCGGCATCGCTATCAGGTGATCTTCGACCCATAGCGAGTCAAATCCAATTCTTTCGGCTTCTATCGCCTGCCGTAGACACCCGGCGGGTGTCATCGCATCAGTAATGGCAAAATACCCGATTTTTACTCCCATGGTCCTGCCTCTTTTCGATAAACGGTCAGGGTCACGTGACCATATAAAAGCATACACCATGAAATCTGAAAAAAACCTCCGTCCTTGCTGGATCGAACGGAAAAATAAAAAAAATTGAATAATCTTTTATCCGTTCAGCAGGAATAGTTGGACGATAACCCATGTTTCGCCTGCAAAAAGACTCGACATATATGATGCCTGCCAACTTCGGGGGCTATATTTTCGATACGTCCTACAGAGCACGCCAGAAGGTGACGTCGCTGGTGTTTACCTTTGAGACCGAACGTGCAGAACTCGAACGCTACATCCCGGAAGAGCTCGAGCTCCGGGCACCCGAAGTCCATGTAGCCTTCAACCAGTTGACCGAGATTAACTGGCTGGGCGGTGGCAAATACAACCTGGTTAACGTTGCCGTCCCTGCCCGGTTCAACGGAAAGAAAGATCACGTCGATGCTGCATACCCGCTTGTCATCTGGGAGAACAGGACTGACCCCATCCTCACCGGGAGGGAGCAGACCGGGATACCAAAGATCTTTGCCGATATCGAGGACCTGCATATCTACCAGCCTCATTTTGCCACGTCCGTCAGCTACGAGGGAAATACCTTCCTTTCGATGCAGTTCGAAGCAAAAGGTCCCTTGACTGGAAAAGAACTGGAACAGGCGAAAATCCAGTTCAGGCCGATGGATCTCCTTGGCTGGAGGTTTATTCCGAAGGTCGGTGCCCCGGGAGCAGACCTCTCGCAGTTTATCCACTTCCCCCAGTGGATGGAGGTGGAGAAAGCCTCTGCAGGGACGTGTACCGTCACCTGGACAGAGCTCTCCGTGATGCAGAATCCCCGGCAGCACCAGATCATCAAAGCCCTCGCCTCCCTCCCCGTGAAGAAAGTGACCCGGTCCGCCATGGTGGAGGGGGAAGTCATTCTTGACACCACCCAG
>JAJRBS010000014.1 GCA_028679325.1 Methanoregulaceae archaeon
GGATAGCCGCGATATCCGATCTGGCCGAGAGCAGGAATCCACGGGCTGTCGTTCCTCTCATCATCTGCTGCAGGGACAACAGCACATATGTCCGGATGGCGGCTGTGGAGGCTCTCTCCGAGCTCCGCAATTTCCGGGCGGAACCTGCCCTCAGGGAGATCATCCTCGATAAGAACGAGGACGTCGTTATCCGGCAGAAGGCCGTGATAGCCCTGGCAGGGCTGAAGGGCTCCTCGCCCCGGGAAGGGCTGGACGGGCTCTCACGGGATACGAGGGAGAACCCTGCCGTCCGGGCTCTGGCTGCCTGGTTGCTGACCCGGATGAGCTGAAAAACGAGCCGAACCGGCCTTTCTGGTTTTCCACCCTCTTCATCTGGATTAGCCCTCATGTCGTCGCACCGATTCACCTGGGTCAGCACGTGGCTTTCGAACGGGTAGTGTGGTGGAAGAATCTTCCTGTTGTTACGCTGGTCCCCTGACCGAATATCGTCACCTATATCTGCCTTCCTTTCCTGATTTTTCTCTCCAACTACGGTTCGATCTTTATGGCATCCGCTCCCCGCCTCTCTGTCATCGATCGATATCTCACCCTCTGGATCTTCATGGCCATGGTTATCGGTATCGGCATCGGGTATTTTATCCCGACCGCTACCGGGATCATCACCGGCCTCTCTGTTGGAACGACCTCAATCCCCATCGCTATCGGCCTCATCCTGATGATGTACCCTCCCCTGGCAAAGGTCAGGTACGAGGAACTCGGTGCTGTCCTCCGGGAAAAGAAGATCTTTGGTCTAGCCATGGTCCTGAACTGGGTCATAGCACCGTTCGTGATGTTCGCCCTGGCGGTGATCTTCCTTCGCGACCAGCCTGATTTCATGTACGGACTAATCCTCGTCGGAATCGCACCCTGCATCGCCATGGTCCTTGTATGGAATGAACTTGCCGGAGGGCACTGCGAGTATTGTGCTGCCATCGTGGGCATCAACTCGGTGTTCCAGGTCCTTTTTTACGCCGTCTATGCCTGGTTCTTCATCACCTTTCTCCCGGTGGTCCTGGGAATTGCCGGCGGTGCGGCAGTTCCCGTCACCATCGGTGAGATAGCGGTGACGGTCTTCATCTTCCTGGGCATCCCCTTCCTGGCCGGTCTGACCACCCGGCTGGTCCTTATCCGTCTGCGATCGAAAAAATGGTATGAAGAGGTATTCATCCCGAAGATCTCCCCGGTCACCCTGATCGCCCTTCTGTTCACGATCATTGTCATGTTCTCGCTCAAGGGAGAATACATCATTACCCTCCCCCTTGACGTGGTCCGGGTGGCTGTCCCGCTGATCCTGTATTTCCTGATCATGTTCTTTGCGAGCTTCTGGATATGCTGGAAACTGAAAATAGGCTACCCGCAATCGGCAACTCTCTCTTTCACCGCTGCCTCGAACAATTTCGAACTTGCCATCGCTGTGGCCATCGCTGTCTTCGGCATCGGGTCACAGGTCGCCTTTGCGACGGTCATCGGTCCTCTGGTCGAGGTGCCGGTTCTCATCAGCCTGGTGAACGTCTCCTTATACCTGAAGAAACGCTGGTTTGGCAGCGGAGAATGTCAGTCCTGCGGTGAAGAGGGGACGGTTTAAAAATAAGAATTCTACCTTTTCTCAGGTTCAGCGCAGCATGACCCGGCTTCTCCGCCGCAGCTGCACTGATCCATGTCCTTTCCACGGAGCGCCGCGGAGATCATGGCCCAGGCGCAGCCGACGCCGCTGTCCACCTCGATGGCCCGTACCGGGCAGTTACCGGCACAGGCCCCGCACTCCATGCAGGACTCCGGGCGTACAAGCTCGGCCTTCTCGTCTCCTGCGAGGAAGACCGCATGGGGGCAGACCTCTGAACAGCGACCGCAGTTGATGCAGCGGTCCCTGTGATACCGGAGCGTGGTCATCGTGTAAGAGGAAAACATCAGATCACTCCTATGAAGCGGGATACTCCCAGCACGATGAGGAAGGCGGTCCCGGTAACGGCGAGGAGAACCATGACCGGGACGTACCGGAAGATCTCCTTCTTCACGCCGGTCCGGGAGGTGTACGGCGTACACCCCGTAAAGTTGAGGGCCATGTAGGCGACAACGGCAGGGATGATAATGAGGGGGGTTGCTACGGCGATCACCGTGGCCCAGGGTGGGAGAGTTGAAACAGTCCCGATGGAGACGGCGAAGGGAAGGGCAACCAGGGCTCCCAGGATGATT
Source organism: Methanoregulaceae archaeon (assembly GCA_028679325.1). Lineage (GTDB taxonomy): Archaea > Halobacteriota > Methanomicrobia > Methanomicrobiales > Methanospirillaceae > UBA9949. The sequence goes on from JAJRBS010000014.1 coordinate 2,233, forward strand.
CCTTTGGTGCTGAAGTCTTTCGTGGGAAGGAACGGCAGCAGCGCCGGGAAGAGTACCGTCCCGGCCAGGACAGCTGCCAGGACGGCAAGGGCTCCTGTCAGGCCTGTCAGGAAGTAAAGTGCGACCATGACTACAGCGGTAGGGAGTGCCGCATGCACCAGTTCCACGGGGGCAAGTACAACCCTGTCCCTGAAGGGAAACAGCACCCTTCGCATCTCCGCCGTAGCTTTTCCGTTCTCCAGGTATTTTGGCAGGTCGCTGGCCCGCACCGGTCCGTATCTCACGCGGAAGCCCGACCTCCTCGTAACCTCGTGGGCCACGATACCCGGGGCACCCAGCTGGGGCACAATGATCTCCCGGTGGCGAACAACATTCGCCAGGCCGGTGAGTGCGATCATCCGGACCAGTTCATCGGTCCCAAAGGTCCCTTTCCCGGCCGCACACCAGACATTGATCCCCATTGTGTCGAGGACCAGGATGTAGGCGTCCTGTCCCGGAAGCGAGGAACGGAGAGCATCAAAGCTGAGTGTGTAGTTCGCCGATGCCAGGACTGGTGAATCCGGCCCTGGATTCCCGAGCCGGTAGAGGCCGGGCCTGACCCTGTGTTCTGTCCGGTTGACACCCCACCTGGCCAGGAAATGGTCCATTTTGTCCTTCCCGGTTAATTCGCTGGTCGTTGGGAGGATATCCGGAAATTCTTCTGTGCAGGTACAGGATGGACTGGATTCAGCTCCGGAACAACAGGGGCTCGCCACCGTTTCATTGCATGGCCGGCAAGATGTGGCTGGCGCCTCACTGCAGCACGTACTGTTTTTCCCTTGACTCTCCCCGCAGCATGGACCCGCGTCCGGTTCCTTGTATGGCTGTTCTTCTTCTGCGGGCGATGTTGTGGCACCACAGCACGCTCCGCTTCCTTGTCGATCCCCCGAACAACACCCCTGGCCTGTCTTCGCCATTCAGTCACCTTTCCCTGTTACCAGGGGACCGAGAATATCTCCGATCATACCGCTCAGGTCTTCGACCTTCATCAGGGCCAGGCAGCAGACCTTCCCCTCTTTCTCCCAGCTGATCAGGGCGAGCTTGTCGCCTGTCCTGATTGCGGCCTTTTCCCGGACGTCCTTTGGCAGGACCATCTGCCCGCGTTCATCAATACCGAGGACCGACTCGACCCGGCAGACAGTGCCTGACCCGCAACCGGGAGGCGACGCACAGGAACTACAGTTGGTTTCGTTTTTTTCTTTTCCCGCCATGAGCTTCGTACTAAGATGAATTTTCCAAATATTTATAGTTATCAGAATAGTCAGAATAATATGAAATAACTGTAAATGGCCCCTCTCGTGAAGTCCTGTCAGACTTTCCCGCCGGATCCCCTGTCCTGGATTTGCCCTCCGTCTCCCAGACCGCCCCCCCAGGTGATCAGCCTTTCCGGAGTTATCAGCCCACTCGAGATAACAGTCCCACCGAGGACTGTCAGCGCATCCCTGAGCTGCTTAGCCCAGATATGCTCGAGGACAAAGATCAGGATGGAACGGTCGGGAGGCAGCTCTTCGGCCATCTTCTGGAGGTCACGCTCCGAGATTCCCAGGGTGTTCCCTTCGGCCTGTTTCTCCGGGATACTTCCCGAGGTTCCGGGTCTGCCGACCCCGAGCCCCATCAGGTAGCCGAAGAGAGCATCGATCTCAACGGACTCCTCCTCGCCAAGGTCGCCTCCTTCGAGGACTCCGGGATTCCCGGCCTGATCCTTGATGATGAGAACGTAAGCGATGGGCCGGATGAGTTCCCGGTTGAGAATACCCTTCACCTGCTGCATCAGGTCATAGGGAAGGAGGGTGCCTTCGAACCTGACGTTTACCAGCTGGAGCGGGCCGAACCGTTTGAGATCCGCATCGGTGAATTCGGCCTGCAGCAGAGCGTGCTTCCGGGGTGGTGTTGTCCCCGAAATGAACACTCCCAGGTGAACCTGTTTCTTCGTATCGGCTGCCGTCTTCCCGCGGACATTATGCCAGCTCTGCTCGAACCTCTGGTGAGTCACAAATCCTTTTCCCCGCTGGATGAAGGGGTCCTGGTAGTAGACATACTTCCTGTCCATGCCGAGGACGACGATGTAGTGGCCGTCCTCCCAGTCTTCCTGGACCGATTTTTCGGAGTCCTCCCGGCTCCTCCAGGCCTGGCCGCAGATGATGACCGATTCACCCTTCTCCAGGGCCTCGTGCAGTTCGTCAAGGGAGATGTCTTCCCTCACCGAGGCAGAAAAACCGAGCTCGCGGGCAACCCTGGCGATATCACCGACATAGGTCCCGGTATCGGGGGAGGTGTGGAGGAGCCGGATCAGCTCCTGCTCAGAGAGGTCCTTTCCCCAGAAAGAGAGGACGGCCTGGAGGGCTGCTGCCCCGCAGGAATATTCGGTGCTCTGGCGGGTTGCGGTCAGGATCGGGAAGCGTTCCATGATCGATAATGCTCCTGGTCTTCCTTAAAGCTGACCAGGATCAGGGAAATTACCGTATCCTTCGCGCCAGGAAGAAGATGTCGTGCCCGGGGTGCCACAGCTCCCGTGCCTTCGGAAACACGATAACACCCTCTTCTTCGGCTATCTCCGGCCGGGTCCCGTGGTACCCGATGACCTCTCCTTTCTGTACCGGCTGGAAAGATTCCGGGAACTTCGCAGCATAAGAGAATCCGTCGGGGGATAGGAAAATCCGTCGAACTATCCGGTAGACCCTGTAATCCGGTTCCGGTGGGGAAAGGGGCCGGGCGGGTATGATGAGGCCCACATCGGCGAGGACTTGTTTGATGCTTTCGAAGACTGCAGGGGCCCTGCTCGTATCCCCGGCAAAGCCGGTCTCGAAGCAGATGCCGGCCCCGCCGCAGGAATCGACGTACTCATCGGTAGTTGCCCGCTCTCCACCGAGGATGTAATCAGGGTCCGTAAGCACGAGATCGCACGAGAACCACCGGTAGATTCGCTCATGCCGGGGAGAGAACGCACAGGGAAGGAAGGGGCTGCTCGGCGAGGAGGTCGAATGGAGGTCGATGGAGACATTTGCAGAGGCCAGGAGCGGGGCAAGTTGGTGTGCCCGCCGGGACTCGTAGAAGTCGAGGACCGGCCCGGCGAGGTGCTTCTCGGTAAACAGGCGGTTGAGGTTGTGTTCCACCGATGTCCCCCGCTGGATTAGCCTGATTGCTTCCTCGTTTCCAAGGACGAGGGTCAGGGTCCCTGCCGCCAGGTGCTCATCACCTGCTGTGAAAAGGGCATGGAGTTTTCTCACAACGTCTATGCCTGTCTTCTCATCGCCATGGACCCCGCCGAGGACCACAATGTGCACGCCATGACGAGGCCCCTTCGCCTGCCAGATGCCGGAACCTATCGCGTCCATGATGCCTCTCGGACGCAGGAGATCATGTACCTGCCGCCGATATTCTCAACGCCGTGGATATCATGTTCGAACCCGGGAAACCGGGAATCGAAGTCCTGGAGAGAGAGGAGGTACTGGAGGACAGGGCCGTCCTGCTCTCCCATGCTCTCCCCGGGGGCCAGCACCGGGATACCCGGCGGGTAGGGGAAGATCCCGGTGGCGACGATACGGCCGCCGGCCTCTGCCACCGGTACCTGCTCCACCTCCCCCCGGACAAGCCTCCGGTAGGCCTCCGCATAGGTCAGCACCGGCTCCGGGAGAACCTCGTAGGCTCTCTCCAGCAGTTCACACATCCGGTGATCCCTCTTGAAGGCATGCATCTCGTTGGAAAGGCCCCGGAGTGTCATTCCGCCGTATCTTTCCGGCCATTTCCCTGTCAGGTCTGAAAAGATCTCCTCCAGGGGGGCCTCTTCATCGTAATGCCGCTTGAACTCGAAGAGCTCGGTGACCAGCGTCCCCCATTTCCCCCGGGTAATTCCCATGGAGAAGAGGAAGAGGATGATGTAATCGCCTGACTTCTCGTTCACGATGCCCCGGGTGTCGAGGAACTTGACCACCACCGCGGCCGGTATCCCCCACGATGCAAGGCTGCCGTCATCGTTCACCCCCGGCATGACCACTGTCACCTTTATTGGGTCGAGCATGCAGTAGTCATCAGGAAGCCCGGAGAAGCCGTGCCAGCTCTCACCAGGGTGGAGCACCCAGCAGGAAGGCGTGTCGCGGAGCAAACTGAGAGGAGTATCGGCGAACGGGAAGAGGTTTCCCGTCACCGGATCGGTGACCGTATCGGGCTGCCACATACTAAACCACCAGTCTCCTGTTTCACAGACCTCACGGCGAACCTGGGCCATGGTCTGGCGGAAGCGGATCGCCTCCTCGATCGATTCGGTGGTCAGGGCCCTCCCCGCCACCCCGTCCATCATCTTCGACGAGACATCGAGAGAGGCCAGGATGGTGTAAAGCGGTGACGTGGAGCT
>JAJRBS010000130.1 GCA_028679325.1 Methanoregulaceae archaeon
GGAGGTAGTCTCTTTCAACGACAACCGTTCCCATCATACGATCGCTCACGACTTTACCGGTGATCACCTGGCCGCGCACCGGTAAACTGCCGTGAAACGGACAATTTGCGTCTGTGCATGCCGTCTCAGGCTGCATGACGCCCAATCCAATGTTCTTTGCCATTATTTTCCTCATTTTTTCATGTGGAGAGTTATTCTACGTTCAGGAGAACCCGTCAGCGCTGAACCATCAACATCGATCTTCAGCCCGTTATCGAGTGTGAGCCTGAAGACCGAACGCATTTTGGGAATCCTCCGCTTTCCATCGGATGTTCGGATGAGAAGTGTGTGTTTCGTCTCATCAATGATCCGGCCTCCTATACCTCCGTGGAGGGGATTGCTTGCTGTAATGACCAGAACTTCCAGGCCCAACAGTTCGTGGCGAAGGATGTTCCGGACGGAGATCATTTAACTCTCCTCTGGTTCTTTTCGGTCATCAGCCGGGCGACCGTTCGCCTCAGTTCCCGGATCCTGCCCGGATTCTCGGTTGAACCCCCGGCGCTGACCTTACCATAGTGCTGGATCAGTTCGATCCTGAGTTTTTCCATCTGCTCCTGGAGTTCGACATCGGAGAATTGCCGGATCTCGCTGGAACGAATGATCGCCATTACTTCCCCTCCATGAGCGCTTCTTCATCAAACACTTCCAGTTCCTGTTCCAGATCCTTATCGATATCCTCACCAATCGTGGTGACAGATATCTCGGGTTTCTGCCGGGGCTGGGGTTTTGGAGGGGGGATCATCTCGAAATGATCAGGCAGTTTGGCGTCCGGCGGGATGATCTTGACCTGGACTCCAATGACTCCCAGTTTCTTTATCGCCACGGCGTAGCCCTTCTCAACAATGGTGTTGACCGGTTCTCCGGAATGTTTGACGTACCCTTCGGTAAACTTCTGGGTCCTCGCCCGTGCTCCGGTCAGCTTGCCGGCAATGATCACTTCGCACCCGAGTGCACCGGACTCCATGACTCTCCGGATAATGCTCGAGCCAGCTTTGCGGAAGTACCAGCCTCGTTCCAGGGCATTGGCCAGCCGCTCGGCCATTATCTGGGCGTTGTAACTGGGGTTCGCAACCTGCTGGACGTCTATCTGAGGTGACTCGACCCCGAAATCTGTGGCGAGATCCTGAGTAAGCTGCCTGACAAGTTTACCGCCTTTCCCAATTACAATACCCGGTTTTTCGGCGAATATCGTAACCTGAGTGCCGAGGGGAGTCCTTTGGATGTCCATACCTCCATACCCGGCACGTTTCAGCTCCTTAACCAGGTGCTTCTCGACCCGTGCCCGCCGTACGCCTTCGGCAATAAATTTTCTCTCGACGGCCATCACTGCACCTCCCGGACAACGATCTCGATATTCACCGTTTCTCTTCGTTTCGGTGAAGCACGCCCCATTGCTCTTGGGAAAAATCCCTCGAATCCTCGACCGCGGTTTGCGGCCGCGTGAACTATCTTCAGGTTCCCTGTGTCAAGGCCGAGATATTCAGCATTCTTGGTCACGGATTGGAGGAGACGGATATAGGCAAGAGATGCCTTCCTTGGGTATCTTCCTGCATCCCAGCAGACAAGCCCTCTTTTATGAGCCACCTTCCGGTTGAATTTCCGGAAGGGAATTGCCTTCTTCTCGGCAACAACATCATGGAGGTACGCCATCGCCTCACCTGTCTTTTTGTTCCGGATGAACCGGGCGATCTCCATCGCATGTTTCGGGGAGATGGGAATCTCGTTCGCTTTTCCCCTCGCAAGGGTATCACCCTGCATATCCGTTGAATATCCTGTTCGCGCCATCTCCATCACTTCAGCGGTACATATTTGCTTGACCTGGTCGCACCTATTCCGGCACTCCCGTGGGTCACTTTCCTTCTGGTCAATGCAAATTCGCCGAGATAGTGGAACACCGCTTCCGGCTGGATTTCAACCTTGAGATACTCCTTGCCGTTGTAGATCTCCACTTCTTTTCCGATCATCTCTGGCATGATCACCATGTCGCGGAGATGGGTCCTGATCTTGGCGTCACCGTTCCGGAATCTCGAGAGTAGGTTTTCCTCTCCTTTCGTCAGCCCTCGAGTGATCTTCCTGCGGACCCGTGAGGGCATAACCGGAACGAGCTCGGACATTCCCATCTGTCGGAGATCCTCTAACCGGAAACCACGGTAGGTGAACTCTTCCCGCCGCCTTGGAAGTCTCTTCTGTGTCTTCTTTGCCATGTCAAACCCTCACTTCTTCCCCCGGCCGGTCTTTCTGGCCGCTACATGGCCAACCGTCCTGCCGGGCGATGTTCCTCTGGCTACTGTCTTTGGCCGTCCGGCATGCTGATGTCCGCCTCCTCCGAAAGGATGGTCAATGACATTCATCGCCACTCCCCTGACCCGGGGCCAATTCGATGCCGAGTTTCTCATCTTGTGGAATTTGTTGCCTGCTTTGACGAAGGGCTTCTCTCCGCGCCCTCCTCCGGCAACAATGCCGATTGTCGCTCTGCACCGGGAGTTGAACCATTTCGTAACTCCGCTCGGCATCTGAACACCAACCCGGTCTGGAGACTTGTCCACAATGATTGCCTGAACTCCGCTGGCCCGGACAAACTTTCCTCCATCATCCGGGCGGGCCTCAATGTTGCAGACGTAAGCCCCGGTTGGGATGGCGCTGAGGGGGAGCGTGTTTCCATTCCGGACTTCTGCTTCTGGTCCCCAGACAATCTCATCATGTATACCGATACCCTCGGTAACCAGCATGTAGATCTTTGAACCGTCCTCGAGCCTGACCAGGGCAATCGGCGAGTGCCGTGCGGGATCATGCTCGATATCGAGGACTGTCCCCCTGATGGTCGTTTCTCCTTTTCCGATGTGTCGGAGGGCAGCTTTATACCGGTGTGACGGCACTCTGTAGGTCGGCCCTCCTTTTCCTCTGCTTTGTGTCGTGATACGATGTCCCATGGAAAGTCACCTACATAATGCCGAGGCGGCTGAGAATCTCCTCGGCTGCTTTCTCGTTGGCGAAACTGATGATTGCTTTCTTCTCACCGTGCATGGTTATGACCGTTGAGACTCCGGTTACCTCCTGCTCGAAGGTCTTCTCAATTTCCTTTTTGATCTGTTTCTTGGATGCTTTCAGGTCAACAAGGAACTGGAGTTTATTCCCTTTCTCAAGAGTCATCATGGCCTTCTCTGTCACGAACGGGTGTCTGAGAACCATGTCACTGCCCTCCCAGCTTCTGGATTGCACTCTCGGTGTAGACCGTCAATCGGCCGGGGAGAGTGCCTGGAGCCAGGAATTCGGTGTTCAGCTGATCAAATGTGACAACATCAACGCCGGCGAGATTTCGCGCAGCCTTGAGTGGCTTATCCGCTGTAACAATCAACAGGCTTTTTCGCTGTTTGTACCGGCGACCCCTCATCTTCCCTCGTCCAGCCCGTACTTTCCTGCTCTGCTTTGATCGTTCGATATCAGCATAGACTCCGGCTGCAGCAAGGGCATCAATGACGTCCGAGGTTCTCCCGAGATCTTCAAAGCCGTCCTCGAATACTACCGGAACAGGGCCGGAAAAAATATGCCCTCTGGCTTTGACCAGTTCTTCGGAAGCACTGGCAGCGAGGGCAGATCTGAAGGCTTTCTGCTTTTCCTTCTTGTTGATCCTGCGGATAAGGACCTTATCAACAACAGGGGGGTGTGCTTCCCGGCCTCCTTTTGCCTGGGGGACCTTTGCGGCTCGTGACCCGGTCTTAATACGCGGGACGTGCGAGGAGCCCCTTCCGCTCCCCCAGCCGACCGCTGAAGAATTAATACCGGCGTAAGGGTATGTCCCGTGAGGCTGCCGGCGCGTACTCTGGAGCGCAATGACCGCCTTCCTGATAAGATCAGGTCTAATTTCCTCTGAAAAGGCAGCCGGAAGATCGATATCACGAGTCTGTGATCCATCAAGTGAAAAGAGTTGGACTTTCATGGTTCAAACCCCCTGCTTGCTCTGGACGCTCACAAATTCGATTGTTGGCTGCCGGACCGTGTGTTCTCCCTGCCTTACTGCAGGCCGGATCCGTACCAGCCTCTTCACAGGCCCCGGGATCGATCCCTTGATCAGTACGTAGGGGTTCTTAACCAGGCCATAGTTGAGGAATCCTCCCGCGGGAGTGATCTCTTCACCGTCCTGGCCGATTCTCAGGATACGCTTGTTAAATTCCGTCCGCTGATGATATCCCATCTGTCCCGTCTGCGGAACCTGCCACCTGACATGGTGAGGGTTCCACGGCCCGAGATTTCCGATGTGTCGTTTCTTTCCGCCCCGTGAGTGCTTCCTCTTCCGAAGCTTAATACCCCACCTCTTGACGGGTCCCTGGGTCCCCTTTCCCGTGGTGACTGCGGTGATATCTGCGTAGGCCCCACTCTGGATGATATTTCCGATCCCGACCTCTTTTCCGAGCAGGCTCTCGGCTAACGCCAGACGCCCTTCTATCGGTCCTCCCGCAACCCTCACCTCCATGATCTCCGGGACTTTTTTCGGTATTCCCGATACCAGCTCAGGTGTCGTGTGCATGAGGACAAAGATATCTGATACTCGGCCTTCGGTAACTCCGTCAAGAATTGCCTTCCTCGCTGCCTCGCCCTGGTAGTTCTTGGGAAGTGTCAATCGTCGCGCAAGCGCAGGATCAGGGGTGTCAGTCCATACTTCGGTAAGGGGGTGTCTCCCATAGGTATCCTTCGAATATGCCCGGATGGCAGCAACCTTCATTGCAGGGCTCTCTATCACCGTGACAGGAACCATGATGTCCTTGCCCTCAGTAGGACTGTTCTTGTGATCATCGACCATGACCACATGCGTCATCCCCACCTTATAACCGGCAAATCCTTGCAGCACCGGCACTCCCTCGTAATTGGGCCACGACTGGTACTTTGGCACCTGACTCTTCGCCCTCTTCCGGGGGCTGAAGGCTAGGGAGCCCTTTCGCGGTGTGTTGATTTTCGGCATGTCTTCATCAATCCTTGTGAGATGAGATTTTTCATTTCACTGGCCGCTGAATGCAACCTGCTAATCAGCGAAACTTATCCTCTTATCCGAGAGAGCGTGACTGCTCCCGCCAATGTGAGCTGTGCAAGCCCGTGGAAATGGTTTTTACTATGAACGGGTCAGAGAGGGAGAGTTCCCTCCTTTTAAGACCCGCAATCCCAACCGGTCTTCGCCAACAGATCCTGATGCTCGCGCATGTGAAAGGGTTCCTTCACGCAGGCTCGTAGAGATGTACGTCCGCCTGTGCGCTGATCAGTTCCACCGTGTCAGCCCGTTGTGAATGATCACAACTCCTTCTCGGTCCACAGTCATTTACGACTGCGTCCACCAAATCTGATGATCCGGATCGCCGGAGAGCTCAGAGAGGCTTCCATAATATTTGTCGAGAACAACTTATAATCCTGTCGATTGCGCGGCAGGAGAGAAAAGAAGTTGTTTATACTATCTCCCGGGTATCCAGGGATGGTTTCTAACCAAAGTAGAGATCGCCCTCGTCGTTGATATAGACTTCAATCGGTTCTCTGACATGCCGTGCCCTGAAGCGTTCCGGGGTCGATTCCCTCACTTTGTTGATGAGGGATATTGTATCATATTTCACCTTAATACCGATTTTTTCAGCTTCCCGATAGATAAACGGCGCAACATCGAGAAGATCCATCCCTGCGATTATCGTACAGAGATGCGTTGCATCCAGGGTATAAAGAAAATCAAGTGTTTCCCGTGCACGTCGGATGTTTTCAACGGCAGATTTTTCAATGGTACATACGTTCGCTTTCGATGTCTGGATGATATCAGCAATCTGCTGCTGGGTCAGCCCCTGCTTGCGATACCTGAGCACTTCTTTCTGACGATCGGTGAGCAGCCCATCCTTCATTAATAGCCTGTTGGCAGGTGGAATTTAAACACTTTTCGTTAACATCATGACACTGTCTCTTCCCCCGGGATGGATTGCCAGCCAGCCTCTCTTTTTTCTTCCGAAAACCAATGATAAAGGCTGAATTTCAGAATTTGGATAAAATTTCAAAATGTTTATATCCGCACGGACGTATAGTAACCTGTTACAACGTTAAAAGAGGTGCATTATGGTAGTGAAAGTTGGAGTTGCCAAACTGGGCAACATAGCAAGCGGCGTAATGGCCGAACTGCTCCTCGATGAGAGAGCAGACCGCGAGGATATGCAGACATTCATGGCCACCAGCGGGACAAAATTACAGCCTGAAGATATCGACCGTGTCGTTTCCAATATGAAGGCATGGAAGCCGGACTTCTGTATCGTCGTTTCTCCCAACGGAGTCCTGCCCGGACCGACCGGTGCACGAGAACAGCTTGCGGCGGCCGGAATTCCGGTCATCGTAATCACCGATGATGTTACCACCAAGAAGGAATGGGAAGGCATCAAGACCAGCAAGTTCGGCTACATCATCATGAAGGCCGACTCCATGATCGGTGCCCGCCGTGAGTTCCTCGACCCCATCGAGATGGCGGACTACAACGGCAACCTCGTGAAAGTCCTTGCGCTCACCGGCGCATTCCGGAAACTCCAGGAAGGCATCGACAAGGTCATCGATCAGGTCAAGGCTGGAAAGAAGGGCGACGCCCTTGAGCTCCCCAAGATCGTGATGACCACTGACAAGGCGGTCGAAGGCGAGTTCACCAACCCCTATGCTCTCGCAAAGGCACGCGCTGCCTACGAGATCGCAATGGCAGTCGCCATGGTAAATGTCAAGGGCTGCTTCATGACCAAGGAATGGGAGAAGTATATCCCGATCGTCAGCAGCGCCCACGAAATGATGCGATGTGCCGCCGTTCTTTGTGATGAGGCTCGTGAGATTGAAAAAGCGGGTGACGGTGTTATCAGAAAGCCCCACAAGAAGGATGGGGTTATCGTCTCCAAGACCAAACTGGTCAGCAAACCCGAGTAAAATCCTTAATTTTTCGTTTTTTTTCCTTGGTTTGAGACAGAATTCACAGTTGATTTATCGAAGGATTTAAAACTTATTCCAGAGATTGCATGCGTTTATTCTGAAAAATTCTCCCCACCTCCTCCGGGGGTGTCAGGATGACAGGTTCAAGGTGCAGCCGCTCCATAAATGCTGTATCACTTGTTGAGGAGGAATTGGGGTTTATCCTTGATATCATGCTACAGAACGCAGAGAAATGACGACCCTTCTTTCTGTCAAAAAAGAGGGAGAGGTTGAATGCATGCGTCCCGAGAGACCGGTAGAGACGGATCATCGCCAGAAGTCCATCCACGAAATCGTCGATAAATGGCTCAAATTCCTCAATACATGAAATCGGCATAATGCATCGGATCTCCCGTTCGCCGAGCGGAACAAAATGGGCATACCAGAATAGCTCGTTTCCCAGAAGATAGCGCGGGGTCTTCTGTTCATGATTTCTGAGATCATCCCCATATTTTTCCCCGGTTCTGAGAGCATAGGCGAACCCGGACCTCAGATATTTCTCTGGTAGTGGGGAGGGACGTCGGTCTGCCATTCCCTGCAGGTGCGGGTGAGCAATACTTGCCCCTGCTGAGGGGAGATAATTCCAATTGATGCTCTTGTAGCCTGAAGCCTTTTGAAGTGAGGTTATCTGACCAAGGAAGGCATCACGGATCTCACTGTGTGAAAATTCCTCCCGGTAATGATCACGGGTTACGACTGTCACCGTATGCCATGCTGCGAAGGGAAACAAATTGGGGAAAGTGACACTATCCCCGATGCAAATTCTATTCCCGTCTGAAAATGTTGGTGTGACGGTTTGTATTCCACCGGGGCAGAACGGGCAGAAATCAGGTGGCGACGGAGGCTGGAAGGCTTCATCGAGCCTCCGATTGAGCCTCTCCGGTGAGATCTTGCATCTCATTCCGGTCAGCAGCTCTTCACGCATCTGAAGGATGTGCTTTCCAGAGATGATCTCAGTAACTGTGAACATATCCTGTTCTCAATATCGAGGGGAGAGCTCATAATAATGTGCGAGAAACTTCCGTGTGATTTCCGGCGATTTACTGTTTGACTGAGAAAAAAGGTTGAATTTTTGTAAGCAGTCTCAGACGATGTACTTTCCGAGGAGGCGGATTGAAGTGGTCATGTCCGGCCCCAGGGGGGAACCGAAGATGATCTGCGTCACACCGGCCTTGGTAAGGTCGTCGCACTTCTGCTTAACGGTATCAGGAGTCCCAGCAATGGTGAATGCGTCGATGGTCTTATCGTCTACGTTCTCACCGGCAGTCTTGAAGTCAAACTTTGCGAGGGCGCTCTTGATTGTTGCTACCTTAGCTGCGTCGAGTCCATGGCGCTGGATGAGTTCCGGCGGTGAACCTGCAGCGATGAATGCGGCAACGATCTTGGCTGCATTCCGTGCCTTCTTCTGGTCCCGGTCGATCGACATCGCCGTATACGCACCGACATCAAATCCTTTCTTACCGACCTTGTCGCAGGCAGCCTTGATGATCGGGATAGCGACCTGGAAGTCCTTGGGATTCGATGCGTTGATTAACGCTCCGTCCCCAATAGTTCCGGCAAGTTCAAGGACTTTCGGTCCCTGGGCGCCGATGTAGACCGGGATACCTTTCTTCCCCGGAAGAGTGACACCAGTGAGCTTTGCTCCCTTGTAGGGGAAGAATTTAAAGTCGGGTTTCGTGACTTCGGCTCCCGTCAGAAGCTCCCTGATCATCTTCACAGCTTCTTCCAGGCGTGCGACCGGTTTGTCGGGCTGGATAGCGAGCTTTGGAAGTGTTGACAGGTCGCCGGGACCGATCCCCAGAACGGCACGTCCGTCAGAGATCTCATTCAAAGTGGCTATGAACGATGCCATAGCGGCAGGAGTATCAGTGAATGAGTTCATGATACCCGGGCCCATCTTCAGGGTCGTAGTTGCTTGGGCAATTGCGGCGAGAGTTGGGTAGCAGTGGCGATTGTTGTAGTGGTTCGTTATCCATGCATAATCGATATCCTTGGATTCTGCAAGCTTGCAGAAATTGACCACCTGTTTGACGTTAACATTGCCAGGCACAAATTCTATTCCGTACGTTGTCAAGGTTCGTTCACCTCACTGTAACATACAGAACACAAAATTAAATACCTTATGATTTTCAGTTCTCGATTTCTAAAAAGGAGAACAGACAAGACTATTCAGGCTATGAGCACATTCCCTCCTGACGGTATGAAGCTATTCGATAGTCTTTTTTCCTCATGTACAAAAATATGGAACTGATAAGCCCCTCAGGGGCTTTCACAGGACTGTCACATAATGCGCGTGCTGTTGGTCGGAGTAGGCGGGGCAGGGTGCAGGATTGTCGACAGCATTTATGATCATGATATAAATTCTCCCATCAGATGTACCGAGGGAATTGCTATTGACAGGGATGCCGAGGCACTGGATGCCCTGCCCACACTGCCCCGGGAAAATCGGATATTTTATCAGCCACTCGATCCCAGCCAGACAGCGGCTTCACTGCCTTCTGATCTGATTGTCACAAAACTTCAGAACCTGAATCCGGGCGATATCGATGCCATCATAGTTTGTGCAGGACTGGGTGGCAGGCTTGCCAGGGGAATACAACCCCTTGTTCGCCGGGTGAAGGAGAGCATGTTTGAGCCTGTTTTCGGACTGTTTACGCTTCCGTGTGCGAAAGAGGGAGATGATATTCTTGGCCTTGCCGCGGACGGGCTCGACTCGCTGCTTCCCGAGATGGACGGTATCATCCTTTTTGATAACGACCTTTTCCCCGTTGTTTGTCCCCTGGAGGAGGGACCGAAGGAACCTGCAGATGGGGGTATCAAGAAGAGAATTACCCTCAGAAAAACGGGGAAGGAGATAGAAGATTCTCCCCCTGGCCATAGTGAGATGAACACTGCGATTGCAAAACAGATCAACCTTCTTCTCCACGCCGGAGAAGCCGGGGACAAACCGGGAATGGAGACAGGAGAAGTGGCCCTTGACGCTGGAGAGATACTCAACACGATGAAGGGAATGGGCTGCATTGCGATAGGTTATGCCCGGGATACTGTGCCCGTCACCAATCCGGATATCATCAACAGACTACGGCCCGCTACCAGTTCCCTGCAGGATAGTCATCAAAAAGCACAACGCCTCGTAGAGATTGCCAGAAGAGCCATCGCTGAAGGCATGTCTATTGCCTGTGATCCTTCAATGGCTGAGAAAGCCCTTATCCTCATCGCCGGACCTCCCCATGAATTGAGTATGAGGGGTTACATGACAGTCCGGCACTGGATTGACCGATCAATACGAGGCCAGGAAGTCCGGTCGGGAGACTATCCGGTTAAAAATACCCGGTATATTGCTGTCTTGGTCATTTTGGCCGGACTTGAAAATGTAACAAAGATAAATGAGATCAGGCGGATACGGGATACGGTAAAAAAATCCACCGGTTCATAACGAAAACCAGAGAAAAATTTAGTTTTGGGAAACTATTTTCGAGAAAGGGATATTACCTGCCCCGATTTCTGTCCTGATTGGAATTCCTTTCTCAAAACAATAAGCGACGAAATTCATCCCCGAGTACGAGACAATGGATAGCCGGTAAGGATCAGATGGCAGATTGAAAGGTGAAATGCCCATCATGACCGGAAAGACAAAGCCGCACCTCCTCATCTGGGCCACCGTCTCCCTGACTGGTCCTTCAGCAACTGCCGGCACTTCCCTCACATTGGCCAGTGCCGTCCCTGTTCCGGATGCAACCATCGATGATATCGAAGTCAGGCCGGCGGAGATGAAGAGCTGGAGGGGGTCGATTGTCGTCCCCTGATAGCCTATCAGATCGTAAAATCGAATCGGTTCACCATGTTCGACAGAGATTCTCCCTCCGTAGGCCATTCTCACCGGAATGCCCCTGCCCTGAAAGACCCCATCCATTGTGATGCTACAGACAGTCATTACACCGATGCTACCATGGGGAACACGAGGATCGTTGTCCAGAACGCGATATGAAGAGAAAAATCCACATCGCGCCCGGATAATCTCATCAAACGCAGAAACGACATCATCAATCCGATTTTCAGGCACTATTGAAAGGTTATACGCAACATCCCCTGTTTCAGTAATAGGATCGAAGGTGCTCCTGAAGGCAAGTCTCTCGAGCTTCGAGATGATAAAGCCGATGCGTTCTCCGACGAGGGCGCTTTCAGTTTCGGCAAGGCCATACGGGGTAAGGATGCGCCCCATATTACCGACCTTCTCCGTAAAGCCCATCTCATCAAGATACCTGAGGTAGTACTGGACTGCTCGATCTGAAAGCACGAAGCCACGCTCAGCCATGAGCTCCGAAAGCCGTTTTGCCCCCACCGGTTCGCTGTGATCCTTGAGAATCCGGAGAATCTCGATATATTTCCTCTCTGTTCGTATCATCTCTCACCTGGCACTGATCGCGCCTTTGCTGTCCTGATACCGCCCCTCATATATCAGATCTCCTTGTGTCACCTGATGCATGATCATCTGGACGACCCTGTCTCCTCTTTTCAACGTAAGCGGTTCATTCCCCATATTAACCAGCCCCAGCGTCAACTGACCCCGGAATCCGGGGTCTACAAACCCTGCGGTCACCAGGATGCCCCGCCTTCCATAGGATGATCGGGTCCTGAGTGTCGCTGCAAGATCCGGGGGAATCTCAACCCATTCGAGGGAATGCGCAAGGGTACAGGCTCCCGGTTCAATACCGATATCATCCCCGATCCGCAGGTCGTACGATGCCGGCTGCTGGCACGTAGAAGAATACGGGCTGATCACCAATGCACCACTGTGGCCACTCTGACCGAGCCGCCTGATGATTTCTGCCGAAGAGAGTATCATCTCATGAATTAATATCCCCTGAAAATGCTTAATATCTTATGATACCAATGGAAGGAAGGATCCATGGGGTAGAGGATATCCTCTTGGGCTTCGGACCCAAGGACGCGGGTTCGATTCCCGCTGGGTCCGTCAACTCTTCCTATCCACCGGTTTGACAGATAACACTTAATGAATCTAAACTATTCCCATTTTGTTTCATGGGGGACACGGTCAAGCAGCATCCCCTCCACGAGCACCGGCATGAGCCTCCTTCCTTCCTCCACCGCCTTCTGGAGCCTCCAGTTGCGCTCTGCAAAGATTGTAAAGATAGGCTCACCCTTTTCAACCCGGTTACCCTTTTTAGCATGAAGAAGAATTCCGGCTCCCCTGTCATGGGGGGCCCCCGCACTTCTTGCCAGGCTGATGAGCGACTGGTTGTTCATCTCAACCACATATCCGCTTGCCGGTGCATTCACGACAAACTCATATTTCCCGGGTAGTATATCGGTCGATTTTACCCGGGCGTTCCCACCCTGAATCTCAATGATCTCCATGAATTTTTTGTGTGCCTCGCCGTTCTTCAGGATCTGGTTGGCAAGAGCACTGCCTCCTCCTCGTGGAGCTTTTCCTGACATTTCAAGCGCGATGCCGGCGATCGCTATACTCTTCTGTATGAGCGATCCCGGTCCCTCCCCACCTTCGAGGATGCTGAGTGCCTCCCGGACTTCAAGGTTTGGGCCAATGCTCCTCCCGACAGGGGAATCTCCATAGGTGAGGGCACACTCTACCCGCATATTAAGACGTTCGCCGAGCTCGATGAACTCCCGGGCTAGTTTCCCACCGTCCTGGACATTCGGAACCTTTGCATGTGTCCCGACGGGGATGTCTATGACCACCAGATCTGCGCCGACAGCATATTTCTTGGCCATGACGCTCGCAAGCATCTGTCCCCGTGCATCGATCCTGAACGGATATTCCTGTAGTATTATCCGATCATCAGCCGGGGCGATGTTCGTTGCACCTCCCCAGACTATCGCCCCGCCGACCTTCAGGGTCATCTTCTGGACCTCAGCCGCCGAAAACTCCACGGGAGCGAGGACCTCCATTAAGTCAGCAGTACCTCCCGCACCAGTTATTGCCCTCGAACTTGTCTTGGGAATCTTCAGACCGCTCGCCGCAAGGATAGGGACAACCAGGAGTGTAATCTTATTGCCAGGAACGCCTCCGATTGAATGCTTATCAACTATCGGATGGGTGTGGAACGTCAGGCGCTCACCCGTATCTACCATGGCTTTTGTAAGATGCTCAACTTCGTCCATATCCAGGGCATGGATATAGGATGCGGTTATGTAAGCGGTCAGTTCAGCAGGAGTCAGGTTGTCATCGACGACATCCCTGATGATCGAATAGGTCTCATCTTTTGAGAGGCGGGCTCCGTCCATCTTTTTTCGAATATACTGGAGCGAGACCGGCCTGTCTGCCAGTCGCACCTCTACAGATTCCCCTTCCATAACACCCAGCCTTTCATTGGTGATCCGGTAGATTCCTACCGTTCCCTGAGAGATGATGGAGGTCGTGGTGTCCACGAAGGCCGCAACAGAGACGCCGTTTGTCTGGTTGAAGATCTGAACCCTGTCTCCAGCCAGGACGCCGATATTCCGGGCATCCTCATTGTTGAGGAGGACTTCCCGGGTTGCAATGTCAATCATTTTTGTTGTCAGTTTCATGGTTCCCTGTCTCCTCTTGGTTTCGTTCAGTTCTTCCCGGAACGAGATATCAAGATGGATCCATGCCCGATTTTAACTACAACTGGGATCATGCCAGTATAAATGCTCTTTCTGAAGAGATGACTGTCACCCGGCAGTTTCGATGGGCCTGTCAGTTTTAAAAATCCGGCAGTATCGCATGGCCGGAACGAAAAAAAAGGAAGTTTAGGTTTTAGTGCTTGCGCACGATGAGGAATGCCACGGCACCGAGGCCGATCAGGGCAACCAGTGCACCGAATCCAGGCGTGGTGGTCGGTGGCACAGTGGTTGGCACAGTGGTCGGCGGAGTTGTCGGCGGTGCGGTGGTCGGCGGTGCGGTGGTCGGCACAGTGGTCGGCACGTACTCTACAACATTGAAGAGCGTGGTTGCCGTGATGTCCTGTGCAGTCTCCAGTCCGATAGCCGAAGCGGTGACGATGTACTCATCGGGCTTGAAGGTGGTAGTGTCAACCGGGAAGGACCATGTGTTGAAGCCCTGGGTTCCCTGGACGACCTTCACGGTTCCTGAAGACCCGCTGAACTCTCCACTTGTCTCCTTGGGGGTCGGTCCAAAGGAAGAGGAGTAGACCTCGACAAGGATCTCGTCATCGACCGCAAGGTTGGTGGTTCCCTGGATGTTGAACTTGTCTCCGACCACCTTCTGGGTGATTGGGACGATGTTAATCTCGGGCACCTCGATCAGGTACTGGAGCTTCGTGTAGGTATCGTCAACACTCGGGTTGTCCAGTGCAACGGTCAGTGCATTTGCTGCATCTGATCCCTGCAGGCTGCCCGGACCCTGGAGCGTGAAGATGATGTTCTCGGCACCCTGGATC
>JAJRBS010000125.1 GCA_028679325.1 Methanoregulaceae archaeon
GGACCTCCTGAAGCACGGCGGCCTGCTCTACTATACCGAACCCCCTCTCATCGTGTCCGGAAAGGAATTCCATGAAAACCTCTCGCAGGCCGAAGCGGCAGGGCTCAGGGTGGTTGAAAAGAGGCTCTTCTTTGTGAACCGTGCGGCAGTGCTGAAGAAGGGATAAAGCAGCGCTGAAGGCGGAAAAATATTTCCTGCGAAATGTTCATCATGACGATGGAACCGCCGGCAGGGTGAAGAAGAAAGTCGAGCCCACGCCAACTTCCGATTCAACCCACATCCGCCCCCCGTGCCGCTCGATAATCCGTTTGCTTAAGGCGAGCCCGAGCCCTGACCCCGGGTAGGAATCCCTCGCATGGAGCCGTTCAAAAAGGACAAATATCTTCTGGTGGTACTCGGCTGGGATCCCGATGCCGTTATCCGCGATGCCGAACTGCCACATGCCGTCGCGGAAAGAGACAGAGACGTGAATGGCCGGCACCGTCCCTCTCTCCTGGAACTTGATCGCATTCCCGATGAGGTTTTGGACTACCTGTGTTACCTGGGTGCGGTCTGCCAGGACAACCGGAAGCTGGTCATGCGTGATGGAGGCCCGTGATTCCCTGATGGCCGGCTGAAGGTGGTCCAGGGCATGTTCAAGGACATTTTCCATGTCGACCGCCTCGAGAGGCCTTGTCTGGGACCGAACCCGCGAATATTCACGAAGGTCGCTCACCAGTGAATTCATCCGCAGTCCGGCATTTTCGATTATTTTGAGGTACTTTTCAGCCTGGGGATCCTTTGCTTCGCTGATAAGGAGCTGGGTATAGGTCACGATATGCCGGATCGGCTCCTGGAGATCGTGGGTGGCGATGTAAGCAAAGAGTTCCAGGTCCTCGTTGCTCCGTTTCAGGTTATCGGAATATTCCCTCAGCTTCAGGTCGGCCGCTTTCCGCTCGGTCACATCCCGTATGGCGACCTGGATCGCCGGCTTGCCCTTGTACAGAATCCGTCGTCCTCTCCCTTCAAAGGTTACAACGGAACCGTCGCCACGGACAATCTGGACCTCTGTAGCCGGGGTCTCCATCCCATCGAGATCGTTCTCAATATTCCCCCGGACCGTCGTATGGAAATCGGGGTGAAGAAGCTGGAAAACATCCATCCCGATGATACTTTCAGGTGTCGTCGTGGTCAGCAGCTTTGCCAGGGCAGGATTCGCATACACGATCTTGCCGTCCTGGTGAATGATAATCACGTCCGGGAACATTTCAACGAGGGTGCGGTACTTCTCCTCGTTTTCGCAAACAGCCTCCTCGATCCTTTTCCGCTCGGTAATATCGCGGAGGATGCACCCGATCCGGAATCCCTGCTGGCCGGGAATCCTGAAAACGTTCTGCTCGATGTAGCGGATATCGCCTCCCGGCCTTCGGATCTTCCCATCGAAGAGACCAGCGAAGTGAGGATCGCTGTCATCACGGAGCAAGCGTTCCCAGTCCGTCCGGTACATGGTCCGGGGATCTTGTCCATCACCTTCCAAACTCACGCTCTGTGCCTGGATATCCCAGGCAGGAAGCCCGATCACGTTCCTGGCGGCCAGCCCGGTGATGATCTCTGCACCCCTGTTCCACGTGGTGATGCGCCCTTGATGGTCGGTGATGACAATGCCATCAGAAGAGCTTTCTATCAGGTTCCGCAACTCTTCCTCGCTGTCGATCAGCGAGTCTTCTCCACGCTTCCGCTCGGTGATATCATACGTGATACCAGAAAACACGGGGATACTTTGCTCCGGGGACACCCTCCCCTGAGAGGCCAGCCAGTGCACGCTGCCATCCTGCCAGATGACCCGGTAATCCTGGCTGAAGTCTGATCCATGGTCGATCGCAGCACTCCATGCCTTTCGGAGACCTGGAAGATCATCGGGATGGATACAGGAAAGGAACTCCTCCTCACTCAGGAGGGGATCGTCCGGAGAACGCCCGAAGAGGGCATTGAGTTCCCGCGTCGCACTCCAGCCCTGTTCAGGATCCCGTATCCAGATACCGGCCCCGGCGCTTTCCAGCGCTATTTTGAACTGATTCTCCTGCTCCTGGAACGCGGTCTTTGCCTCTTTCAGCTCCCCCTTCTGGCGGCGTAAAACCTCAAGCTCATGGCGAATCTCTGCTGTCCGCTCTTCAACAAGCCGTTCTATGTCTGCCGGGGGGGAGACCGTCCGGGTAGACCGGTGAGACGGATCAGATTTTTTTTTCGGGTGACGCGACCGGACCGTCATAGAGCTACCGGGGATACCGAAATGATTAGTACAATTCTGAGGGTGAAGTAATAATTCTAGCTCGGATAAAGCGGCTCCCAACGAGGAAATCCTTTATTCATCAGTTCGCACCTGCGGAAATTGCATAAGGAGCCATGACCACTTCCACGGAGCAGTGACCTGCCACATGTACCAATAGGGCCTTTGTCCTGTTCTCACAGGGCATTAAAATGCGAGGACCCTCCCAACTATCGAAGAGTCTGGAGCTCCCTCACAATATTTTATGGAATCAAGGGATAACTCACTCTGAGCTCCCTCAATATGTTTTATATAATCAATGGATAACTCACTCTCAGGTATTTCTTATGAACACTGGGGTTTCTCACCAAATAGTCGATACCATCCTACAGGACCTGGATTTTCCGAAGCTCTACCGGTCCTACACCTGGAAGGAGGATACATGGAAGAGGGGATTTCCTGACCTCTTCCGGCTCGAACAGGAGATCTCGCTCGCGGCCCGGAAGAGGTCAATTAAAAGAGAACACCTCATCGATATCGCGAAATGGGGCGGGCTCCGGAACACAAAGAGGATCTCGTGCCCCGGGTCTATCCGGATCAACCTCTACAACCGGGGTTTGCCTGCTGCCTGGCTGATGAAGGACCCGGCAAGGGCCATCGACCTTCTCGACATCCAGGTCATCGGTTTCGGTCCGACCTACTCGAGCAAGGTGCTCCACTTCGCCGTCCCGCAGGTCTTCGGGGCACTCGACACCCGCCTGGTCCGCACCTTCGGGAAAGGTGACGAGCCCTCCCGGCGCTATCCGCTCCTCAACCTCAAGGTCACACGAGTAGGACCGTCGTGGGCGATCAATACCAACCAGCCCGGGTGGCCGGAGGAGTTCGGGACCTGGACCTCCGCTCTCCACCAGATGGCAGAGTCTCTCCAGGAAAACGGGATAAAATGCCCCCACCCGAGGAAGTTCGTCAAGGCAGGTCTCCGGGAAGAAGGAGTCTGGCTCCCGGCCGATGTCGGGACTGCTCTCTTCAGCTACGCATCAAAAGAGATCGGGAAGACCTGAAGGCCGGACCTTCATCCTTTTTCCCTGCCCATCCACTCAACCAGGGACACAGGGGACACATGTACCTCTTTTTCTGAGACTTTTTGAAAGAAAAAATTCTTTTCTAAAGTCTTAGAAAAGAATGGCAAAGTGCCCTAAGTGACCCGGAAATTACAATTCTCAGGGAGGAGATGGCCGGCCCCAACCTTTTTTACCCCACAACATGATGGATTTCCCATGGTAGAACCGGTTGACGGCATCAGGGTGTTTCACAACGCGTTCAGGAACGACATAACCCGGATTGATACTGCGGCGCTGGAAAGTGCACGGGGAAAAACGGGGCAGGATACCGAGATTAAGCGGTACAGGTTTTACAACGAAGTCCTTGACTGGCACGCGAAAGGAGAAGAGCTGGCAGTCTTTCCTGCCGTCGAGAAGGTCGCTCCCCTTGTCGCCGAAGCCTACTTGAAAGACCATCATGGCCTGGACGCCGCATATCGTGCCCTGGACCGTGCCTATTCAGCCCATGACCTGCTGGAAACGGCCCGGGCCACCGCCGCCTTCCGGTTTCACCTGAACATGCACCTCGGCAAGGAAGACTCACACCTCTACCGGATCTTTCGGGAGCGGATACCTGTCCCCGATCAGGTGAAGGTTCTCACTGTCATGGCCGGCTCGATTCCCCGTGAGCGTTTCCCTGAAGTGGTGGCATGGCTGTATCCCCTGATCAGCCCGCAGGACCGGGAGACAATGACACGCATCTGGCAGAATGCCCTGCCTCCGCCGCTCTTTGTCGGTGCAAAGGAGCTTATCAGGAAAGCCATCGGCAGCGATGACTGGGCTGAACTCACCCGCCGGATCCCGGACCTCTGACGAAAAGGGCTATCCTGGTAATCACTTCGCCATCGGATCGGTCTCCATGATCCCGATCACGTTCCCCTCCGGAGCAGAGCCGGAAACTGACGTCAGCTGAATAAATGATAAAACAAACGTATTGCCGTTATTCCGGCGAAAAAAGGAGATTAATACCGGGGCTGCCTGTGCTTGGGAAGGCATTCCTGGCAATAAACCGGTCTCCCCTGCGTCGGCTTGAACGGAACTTCACATTCTTTACCACAGTCTGAACAGACTACCTTTGTCATTTCACGGGGTGCGTAACTCTTCGTGCCGCCGCCGTAATTGGATCTATTATACATGTCGATTACTCATCCAGTTTGAAAAACTGTATATAAAAGAGGTTGTATGAGATGATAAAGCACTGTATCGGACCCCCCGGGAAAAGACGTGCGTTCCTCCTCTGGAAAATATTTTCTGAACGGACAAAGAACACGATCATCTTTCAGGATCCGGGGGGAGGAGTTCAGCACCGGCCGGAAACCTGAATAAAGCCTGTCAGAATTCTTTTACGGGTTTATTCACACTCGAGCCATTCCTCGCGAGATATCCCAGCCTGCCGGAGAATCCTGACAATGAGATCCACGGATATCTCCTGGCGATGGGGGTTTGGAACGGTGAGCACGAGCTGGCCTCTTATCATAAATCAAAAGTGCGGAGCACGCGGATGAATTATGACCATGACACCGGGCCCGGATTTATTCTTGTAAGGAACAGTCATGGAATCATTCCCATCGGTTCAAAAATGAACCATGTGGCTCAGGATCTGACACCGCCCTCTCCCACCCTGACCGTCTTATAATACGGCGGATAGAAAAAGATCCCCTCGTCCCGCAGGGGGTCACGGTACACGAGATCCTCGCCATCCCGCCGCACGGTGACGATGTAGGAATGGTAGTACAACCTCCGGATTTCCGGGAGCTCGCGGTACCGCGAAGCCTCTTCGCTGGTCACCCCGTCGAATTTCGGAAACTCAGTTGTATCACCGGAGCCCCTGATCAGGTGGTAGCGGGAAAGGAGGTAACTCCCTCCGGTATCCTCCAGCACCAGCCAGTGGAGCGGATGACGGGTCGGGATGGTGATCCCGTTCAACCGGGACGACACGACCAGTTTCAGCGCCGCACAGAAGGCCATGAAGGCAATGAATATCACGGCGTAAAGCCGGAAAGCAGAAAGATCCATAACCCCGGTGAAAAACAAAACCAGGAAGACCAGGGTGAGACCGAAGACAAAGAGGCTCGGGCCGGGAAAGATCCCCAGGGTGTACTTCTTATCGGTTGCCGGCCAGAAAAGGGGGATCCCGGGGAAGGCGAGGAGGTCGAAAAAGATATGCAGGAGAGTCCCGGAGATAAGGGCGATGACTGCTCCGGTAGTGAGAACGATCCCTCCTTCATGGAGGGTGGGGAGATACACCGCAACGAGGAGCGCGATCCCGAAGGCCAGCAGGGCGGCCGGGATCCCGCCGGCCAGGCTGTGGGTCACCCCGCCGTGGATCAGGATGTACCGGCGCGGGTTCCGGGAGGAAAGGGGGGTTGCCAGGATATCGAGGTCAGGGGCGATCGTGCCCAGGATCCCGGCAAAGAGAAGAGACCCGGCACCCAGTCCGCCGAGGATCAGCGAGATAGTGAGACCGTGGGTCAGGGCATCCACGAAAAGGATCTATCGCCTTCCGGGTACATAGAGTATAAGCACTGGAAAGGATCCTTAACACCCCGAAAACAAATCGCAAACCTCATATTCTCTGACGTAAATTCCTCACCGATCTATGATCTGGAGGTTCCCCGCGAGACCTGCCGCAGCGTCGAGAAAGATCTACTATCGCAGGATCCGCAGGGAGTGGTACTTACGCTACCACGGGCAGGAGCAGTGCCCGTGCTGCTGCCGGTGGTGAATCATTTTTTTTCTCCGGTCGTCCCTTCGGCGTTGCTTGGCAATGTTTTAAATATTTCCCGGAGTTAATACAAATCATTTATACGGGGGGGGTGTCGGGGTTTCTGATTCGCATTTTGCACGTCGATGATGACCGGGCACTTCTCGACCTCGGGAAACACTTCCTCGATCGCTCCGGCGACCTTTCCGTTGACACCGCGCTGTCAGGGAAGATCGCCGTGCAGATGCTCCGACAGAACAGATACGACGCCATTGTCTCTGACCAGAACATGCCGGGCTGCAAAGGTGTAGAGCTCCTCCGGCATGTCCGGCGCACCGATCCCGATATCCCCTTCCTCTTCTTCTCAGAGGAGATGAACGAAGAGGTGGTCCTCGATGCCCTCACCGCCGGGGCAGACTTCTTCCTCCCTAAGGGGATCCAAGTCCGGCCCCAGTTCATCCAGCTCGGCCATGCCATCCGGGAGTCGGTGATGCGTCGGCGTGCCGAGAAGGAGCAGGACAACCTCTCCTCGGTTCTCAGGCTGAAAGAGGCGGCCGTCCGTTCCTCTGTCTGCGCCATCGCCCTGTGCGACATCGACGGCAGGATCCTCCATGCGAACCCGGCCAGCCTGGCCCTCTGGGGCTATGCCGACGAGGAGGAAGTGATCGGGAAATCCGCCTGGGAGTTCGTGCTCTCCCCGGAACTGGATGCTGCCGCTATACCGGAGCTCCTTCGGGAGAAGACCTGGTCGGGCCAGGCCGTGTGCAGGAGGAAAGACGGCTCGGGCTTCGAGGCCCGGGTGTACGTCAACATCATGCTTGCTGAGTCCGGAGCCCCCCTTGGGTTCGTGGCCTCGGTCACCGACCTCTCGCGGCAGAGACACGCCCGCTCGAAGCTCGAGTCATACATCCGGGAGGTCAGGTTCGTCTCTGAGAAGGCCGCAGAGATGGCCGATCTCCCTCTCGAGGGAGACGTATATGGATTTATCGCCGATGCCCTCTCCCGGCTGGTGCCGACCGGTGCCATAGTGATCGCGAGCTCGGTCAGGAACGACACAACGGTCACGGTGGAGGCTGTCCGGGGACCGGAGATCTACATCTCCGAGATCGAGAAAGTCATCGGACGGCCTCTGCAGGGGCTGACCGTCAATTCCACCATAGAAGGAGTCAATGCGGCGGTGACCAGCTCCTTTTCCGAACTCGACAGCATCAGCACCCTGACCTTCGGGCAGATGCCGCCGGAGGTCTGCAAAGCTCTCGAAAAGCTCCCCTTCATGGGAAGCTTTCTCGGCACCGGTCTTCTCTGGAAGGGGCGGGCCATCGGTGTGGCGGCCATCATCTTCCCCCCGGGCAACGCCGCTCCGGTCAACATCGACCTCCTCGACCTCTTCATCCGCCATTGTTCGGCGGTGCTCCAGCAGAGGCAGGCCGAGCGGGTCCTTCTGGGAGGATCGGCGTTCGTACCCTTCGAGTGATGCCTGGCGGTCTGATGAATACCCGCCGTGCGGGACCGTCATCCGGTTCACAGGTAGAATTCGCCGGAATTGCGGAAGGAAGCAGTACCGCTGCTTCTTCACAGCCCCATCTTGTTGGCCACGTCCCTCGTCCAGGCCGTAATAGCAACCCAGTCGCGGAAGTCTCCCACCGGCGACTTGACCATGTTCACCATGGTCTTCTGCATGAAGGATAACTTCGCGGGATCAATCTTCCCGGCGAAAAGGGTGAGCGCCACAGGCTGGATGGATTTGAACATCACCCGGAGGACTTCGAGCTCGGCCTCGATCTGCTTCTCATCTTTCGAGACCGGGACAGTGCCGACGGCAAAGGCCGCCACCATTCTCTCCAGCAGCCCGGTGTTATGCCGTTGTACAAACTTCCCCATCTCGATGATCCGGCCAACGTAAATAGGGGCTCCCAGGATGACTGCCTCGTAGCCATCAAGTGATTTCACCGTCCTCATCTCCCGGACATCGACAGTCTGTCCCAGCACGCGGAGCTCGGCCCCGATGGCCTCGGCAATGTCAGCCGTTGAACCTTTCTGCGTCGCGTAGGCGACAAGGATCCGTGCGATCATGGATCATTCCTCTGGGGATGAGAGGGAGGGGTGATGCTTAAAGGTAACCCTGCCCTGGTGGGGGGTCCAGAGGATGACCACCGGTCCGAAGGGAGTATCGGGATCAGGGTCCGGTTCACAGACAGGGCCGGGGATCGGGAAAAAGCCAGCGGTAAAAAAAGGTAATTTTACCAGTGCACCCGTACCGCTTCCTCGAGGGACATGGCCGGGGCGATATGGGCCACACCGAAGTTAGCGAAGGGACCCACGATCCGGATCAGGGACTCCTCATCGTTGGCCTCGAAGATGGCCACCGATATGTGCCTCCCGATGAGGAGGTAGCGGTGAATCACCTTAACCTCCGGCGGGAACTTGAAGTGCTTCCAGAGCTCGACCACCTGGTGGGTGGCCTCGGGCTTGAACTCGTACCACAGGACAAACAACATAGGCATCCACTCCTGCCTGGCCGGGTTTTCGGACAGGACAGTGCACGGGAATTACATTTTCAGGGGAAAAACTTTTGGGCTGCCCTGGCTTCACTGCACCCCGATAGCCCTCGTTTCGGCCAGGAGGATGATGAAAAAAAGGGCAAAGAAGGCATTCGTCTTCAGATGCCGCATGATGCCACCTTATCCTGAAATGGTAACAGTCCCGGTATAAAAATTGGAGCTAACCGGCCGGTTCAACCCGGAGGCAGTCCTCAACCGCTCTCCTCTCCCACCAGGTAGTTGATCACCGTCTCCGAGATATCGCCGGCATACTCCCCCGAACGCCGGATACTCTCAGTGATGTAGCGGAGGTAGACCGCACCCTCCAGGTCTTTTACCATGACCATGGCGTTGATCTCCCCGCAGAGGTCCTCGAGCTTCTTCACATGCTCGATGTTGGCGTGGGAGCCCTTGAGATCCCCCTTGAAAAAGAGGACGATGCTCTTGTCAAAGAGGGAGAGCGCCAGGGCGTCGGCCTTTTTGATGGCGGAGACTACCTCGCGATCTCCGGGATAATCGGCGACCCTCTTGACGTTCTCGACGATCCGGACGGCATGGTCGCCGATCCGCTCGATGATCCGGCTGATGATATAGGTGTTCACCATCCTGAAGGGCGAGATCCCCATCTTCCGGGAAAGGCTCGTGTTCCGGAGGATGATGTTTGTCTGGCGTGCGATCAGCCAGTGGAGGCGGTCCACGTCGTTGTCCCTGGCCATCACATCGTTCGCAAGACCTGCATCCCGCCTCTCGAGCGCACTCATGGCATCGAGCTGCATGTTCTTGACGATGACAAACATCCTCTTGATGGTGTTGTCAAAAGGCATCTCCGCCGGGTTAAGCAGGTCTTTTAAAAGGATGACAGTATCCGTCTCCTCCACCACTTCCGGCCCAATGGACATCTGGGTGAATTCCCTGACCACCATCCGGATGGGGGCCGGGAGCCGTGATTTCGAGCTCAGCCGGATCGTGGTATAACCGGCGATGTACGACCCCACCAGCATCCTGAACACGTAGGCCGGATCCTCGGAGCCGGTGATCGCGATGGACTTCTCCCTCTGGAACTGTCCTTCGGTGATATCCCGTGTTACCAGGAGAGTCCCGTCCGGCTGCACCACCAGCCCCAGCGGGTCGTTCTTGTGGATCTTCTGGGCCTCGATCCAGCCCTTCGGCAGGGTGACGACGAAGGACGACCCTCCCGTGATCTGGACTTTTCTTATCTCCATTCCAACCAGG
>JAJRBS010000006.1 GCA_028679325.1 Methanoregulaceae archaeon
TGGCAATTACATCAGGATCATGCGGAAGAGTTGCGGTGAAGCGCACCGGCAAGGAAGCCTATGACTATTTCGCCGCTTATCTGAGGGGTCTTGCCCGTTGTGAAGCGGCCTCCCAGCCACAGTTCCGTTCACAGCTCGCGGCACGGGCTCTCCGTTGTCTGCCTCCTGATAAGGCCTTCCACTTTCATTCCGGATCCCGGTTTACCGGGTATTCGGCGCATAGCATGAAAGAATTCTCCCTGCTTCTTGAGTTTATAGCCGATGAGGTGTTCAGGTTTCATCAGGATCGGGGAGATTTCTCCCGTTGGATCACCGAGGTGCTTCGAGACACCACGCTTGCCAGGAATATGGCACAATGCAAAGATCCCGCTGAAGCAGCACAAGTGGTAAGGGATCGGTTCAGGAAGCTATGTCGTCTCTTATAACAGCCCGGTCCTTCCGGGAGCCCCTGCATGTGATCCGGGAGGGAGGGCTTTTCCAGGTAGTCCCGCACCCTGACGAGGTGCCTGGAACGATGCAGGAGGTACGCTTCTCCACGCGGGGAGACCGGCCGGAGTGGAGTAATGAAGGCATAGCCTGCCAATCAGGTCGGCCTGAAGGGAACACCATTTCTGATCACTGTCATGATCTGCGCATTCCGCAAACAAGTTCCATGAGGTGGAACTAATGACTGAACAGAAGAGAACCTCTGCAAAGAAGATCATCGTGAAGAGTGGACCGCAACACGAACTACCTGCAAAACAAAAAGCCGCGAAGCAGGCAACCGTAGCAGACCATCGAACGATCCAGGAAGCTGCGCAACCGCTTAAAATAGCCCAGTTTTGTTGGGAGTCCCTGCACGCGATCCGCGAGGGGGGGCTTTCCCCTGCTGCCACGCACCTGGCCGAGGTACTCGGGATGACCCACGAAGTGCACTTCTTCACCCGGGGAGACGGTCCGGACCGGAATATGGGGGGCGTTACGTACCATTTCTGCCAGCCTGAAGGGGATACTATTCTTGATTACTGCCATGACATGAGTATGAAGTTGCTCAAAAAGTTCTATGAATTGGATACCCCTCCCTTCGATATCATTCATTTTCACGATTGGCACTGCGTTGACGCACTCGAGGAGCTGAAGGACAGGACAACGTTAATGAGTTATCATTCCACTGAATATGGGCGGAACGGTGGCAATTTCGGAGACTCACCTGAATTCCACTCAATCTCTGCAAAAGAGTGGAGCGGAGGTCACCTTGCCCGGCGGGTGATCACGGTCTCAAAGCACACCGAGACCGAGATCATGTGGCTCTATGGCATTCCCGAGCAAAAAATAGCTGTGATACCAAACGGCATCTACCCTGAGCAGTTCTGCCTTCCGCTCGACCCCGGCTCAGTAAAAAAACGATATGGCATTCACCCGCTCGCCCCCCTGGTGTTCTTCATCGGGAGGTTAGTGTACCAGAAAGGCCCCGACCTCCTGGTGGATGCCATCCCTCAGGTCCTGAAGCGACGCTGGGACGTCCAGTTCATTATAGCCGGAAAAGGAGACATGCTTCGTGAACTCGAGGAACGCTGCAGGACATTCCCTGTCCGGTTCACGGGTTATATTTCAGATGAGGAGTATCTCCAGATCCTGAACGCCTGTGACCTGGTTGTCATTCCCAGCCGGAATGAACCCTTCGGGCTGGTCCTGACCGAGGCGTGGAGTGCAGAGCGGTGCGTCGTGGCAACCGATGTTGGAGGCCTTTCAGAGAATATCACGAATTTCATAGATGGCATTAAGGTGCCGGTCAGGGCAGATTCTCTTGCATGGGGGATCAGCTACATCCTCGAGGATCCGGTCAGGATCCGGGCCATGGGCCTGGCAGGTAAACGGAAGGTCCTCTTCAGGTTTAACTGGAAGGATATTGGCAGAATGATGGAACAGGTCTACATAACCATGCTCATGAGGCCTGGAGAAGAGACAGGGCGAAAGGAGGCGTGAGCAGGGTGATGACGACAGCGGAGGAAGAAGTGGATTCCCCCTTTCTTTCCGATTATGACATTTTTCTCTTCAGGCAGGGGAAACACTATCGCATTTACAAGAAGATGGGCAGCCATCCGATCGTTGTGAGTGGAACGAGCGGCACCTGTTTTTCAGTCTGGGCACCCAATGCCCGCCAGGTCAGTGTAATCGGTGATTTCAACGGGTGGGACCCCTCGTGCCATCTGCTTCATGAACGGCCTGACCAGTCCGGCATCTGGGAGGGCTTTATCGCCGGAGCACAGACAGGAATGCGCTACAAGTACCACATCGTGTCCCGCTACCATAAGTACACGGCAGACCGGGGCGACCCCCTTGCCTTCTCCTGGGAAGTCCCGCCAGCGACCGCCTCCATAATTGCGCAGCCGGGTTTTGCGTGGCAGGACAGCCCCTGGATGAAAGGGAGGAAGGCAGCGGGAGACCTGACGGCGGCCCTCTCGATCTACGAGATGCACCTGGGGTCGTGGCGGCACGTTCCGGCCGACGGGGGGAGGGCTCCCACATATCGGGAACTAGCCCCCATGCTCGCCGGATACCTTACCGAGATGGGATTTTCCCACGTGGAATTTCTCCCGGTCATGGAGCACCCGTTCTACGGCTCGTGGGGCTACCAGACGACAGGTTACTTTGCCCCGACCAGCAGGTACGGCAGTCCTGCTGATTATATGTACCTCATCGATCACCTCCACCGCAATGGAATCGGCGTCATCCTGGACTGGGTCCCCTCTCATTTCCCTACGGATCGCCACGGTCCCGGGTTCTTCGATGGGACTCATCTCTATGAACACGAGTCTTCGCAGCGGGGATTCCATCCGGAATGGAAGAGCCTGATCTTTAACTACGGGAGGTACGAGGTCCTGTCGTTTCTGATCAGCAGTGCCCTCTTCTGGCTTGACCTCTACCATGCTGACGGTCTGCGGGTTGACGGTGTGGCCTCCATGCTCTATCTCGATTACGCACGGAAGGACGGGGAGTGGATCCCTAACAAGTACGGGGGAAAAGAGAACCTGGAAGCGCTCTCCTTTCTCCAGAACCTTAACGAAGCAATCTATGGCCATTACCCGGATGTCCAGACCATCGCGGAGGAGTCAACCGCCTGGCCGATGATCACAAGACCGGTCTATACCGGGGGTGTC
>JAJRBS010000050.1 GCA_028679325.1 Methanoregulaceae archaeon
CTGAAGATTCTTCGGTTTTCATGAGCGTGGGAACGGTCATGATGGAGAAGAAGAAAGAGGACGTGGTCCTGAAGCTCAATGAAAAGATCGAGACTCTTGAGCTGAGGATCAAGTCCCTTGAAAAACAGGAGACCCTGCTCGCCGGAAAATTTGAACAACTCCAGTCCCAGATCAAACAGGCACTCGAAGGAAAACCCAGTGCCTCTTGAAAAAAATTAAACTTTTCCCGGCCGACTCAGTCGCTGGAGCAGGTTGATGGCGTTTATCATCGCTTCAACCGAGGCCAGGACAATATCGTCACCTGATCCGCTGGCGGAAATGACCCTTCCCTGGTCATCTTCGATGGCGATGTTGACATGCCCGATGGCATCGGACCCCCCCGAGATGGCCTCGATGTTAAACTCTTTGAGCTGGACATGGGCGGGGAGGGCACCCAGGATGGCCTTGAGGGCAGCATCGACCGGTCCGTTTCCGGTGCTGCTGGAGACTATCTCCCGTCCCTCAACCAGGGCTTTGACCGTCGCCGTAGGAATGACATGGTTTCCGGTCATTATGGCGATATCTTCGAGTTTGATGGCCCGGAGCCCGTTTACCATACCCATCTCGCTTCCGGCGATCTCATAGAGATCGGCATCGGTGACCTTCTTGCCTTTAGTCGAGATGAATTTGACTTTCTCGACGATCCTGTCCAGCTGGTCGTCGCTCGGGCTGAGGTGAGCGTCTGACAACATCTGGCGGACAGCGTGGCGCCCGACATGCTTCCCCAGGGTCAGTTTCCTCCGGTGTCCGACCATCTCGGGAGTCATAATCCCCGGTTCGAAGGTTGCTGCACAGGCAATCACGCCGTGAGAATGAATCCCACTCTCATGGGAGAAGGCATTATCCCCGATAACCGGCTGGATGGGAGGAACAGCTATCCCGGAGTATCTCGAGATTAGCCGCGAGGTCTCGTAGAGGAGGTCGGTCCGGATCCCGGTCCTGATCCCGTAGATGGACTCGAGGATCATGACAGTCTGGGAGATATCGGCGTTCCCGGCCCTTTCTCCGAGACCATTGACCGTCACCTGGACCTGGGAGGCACCAGCCTCGACGGCCGTGACAGTATTGGCCACGGCCAGGCCGAAATCGTTGTGACAGTGGACGTCCACTGGGCAGTTGACCTCGGATATGATCCGGGAGATGAGTCTTCTCATGGCTGATGGAGAGAAGACGCCGACCGTGTCCGGTATATTGAGGATCGTTGCCCCGGCGCCTGCGGCTGACTGGAGTACCTGGATCAGGTAGTCGGGGTCTGTCCGGGTGGCATCCATGGCCGAGAACATGCAGAGGTCACAGTGATCTCTGACGTACGCAACGACATCTCCTGTTATGCGAAGGACTTCCTCCGGGGATTTTTTGATGGTGTGGACCCGCTGCACCTCGGACGTCGGGATGAAGACATGCACCATGTCCACCCCGCAGTCGAGGCAGGTATCCACGTCACCTGTCGTTGATCGGGCCAGCCCGCAGACGAATGAATCGAGACCGAGAGCGGCAATGGCCTTCACCGTCTCCCGCTCACCCTGCGATGAAGCAGGAAATCCGGCTTCAATGGTGTAGACACCGAGAGAGGAGAGCTGCCGTGCTATCTCCAGTTTCTGTTCAAAAGTAAACGATACTCCCGGTGTTTGTTCACCATCGCGGAGCGTGGTGTCAAAAACGGTGACCCTGGTCTGTGCCGGGCTATCGGTGAAGAAAACGATCGCCCGCAACACCTTTCGTGCGAGTCATACTCATATAAAATGCGTTCATATTATAAAATGGTGACCGAAAAAAGCCACTTGCACTTCGTTATCGATATGTTTAATAGCTTCATTTTCCCTATACTATGAGCGCAAATCCCGCCTTAACTCAGTTGGTAGAGTGCGCGGCTGTAGTATGATTTGCCGCACTCAGGCAATTGCGCAGCTACCGCGATGTCCCCGGTTCAAATCCGGGAGGCGGGACCTTTTGCCGGTGCCCAGGTGGTGTAGTGGCCTATCATGTCGGCCTGTCACGCCGACGACTCGGATTCGAATTCCGACCTGGGCGTTCGTCTTTTTCATTTTTTTTCCTGATAAGCGTCCGAGGTTTCCTGGAGAGTTGCTGAAAAAGGGATATTTTTAAATACACCTCGGATTTAAGATACTTCCATTAAAGCCCTGGGGTGATATCCTTTTGATTCGCGATTCGAAACTGGTTGTGTTAGCTCTCCTGTGTATCTTGTTTTTGGTGCAAATACCAGTAGTAGCCGTCGTTCTCCCTCCCGAGAAAGACGAGATTCAGAACCTCGAGATAGTAACTTCCGTTGATGTCATCGGCAGCATGTCCTACGAGGAGGATATCAGCTGGGCATCGTCAAATGAAATACTTGGTCAAAATCTTGTCCTGGTGGATAACCAAACCTGGGAATCAAGACCGGAACCCCCCTTGAATAGTGATGGCGAAGTCCAATCACATGTCACCTATTCTGAAGATACCCAGGCAAATATGGGGGCGATTTCGTACCGGAAGACCAGCGAAGTGGACACCGAAGCGCTGGCTGGAGCCCAATACAATGTCTGGAATGAACGTCTCATCACCTTCAGCGGGATTGATGCAGGAACACTCCTCTCTTCAGAAGATATGGCAATGTACAATGTCGGGACCTGTATAATCCCCACTCTCTCAATCTGTCCGTTCTGTGCATGCTGTGATTGCCCTGTTAATCCGGCATTCTGCAGCAGGGTCGAAACGGGTAGTGATCTCGATATGAGCAAAGTCACAGCATACCTTGCCGGAGGGTTCAGGAATGTCAATGAAATGGGTGATTCAACTGTATGGCCTCCGGTTCCTTCAATCGACGGTGCAGCTCTGGCCAAGTATACGGTCCAGGTAACTGAAATGGGCCAGGGAGAGCCTTCGCTCGGTTCAGTCTCAACATACCTGAAAGTCCATGAGAGTGATTCCGCTTCTCCCTGTCCCAACCCCGGAGTGGATCCAAGCAGGGATATGATGCAGAATCTGGAAATCAGCGAGCTCAGAAGCATCAAGGGTGCTATTAACCTGTTTGAATACCAGATGAATTTTGAATCCAAAATGATGGGTAATGGCTGCTGAACATTCAAACTACAAAGATCTCTTTTTAATTTGGTTAGAATGGTAATCTGGCTACCCATCTCCTTTTCTAACATTATGAGAATTCGTCTTACCCCTGCCCTATCACTTTTCTTTTCGTGATTGTATCGCCAGACATTGTCGCCGAAACAGAGAGTTAGTATTCTCAGGCCCGCTTCCTTCTTTGAGTGCAAGTGTTCGTTTCAGGTACCCAGAGTCCTCTATTCAGTCGACATCGTCTCCTTACCATCATGCACATCCCAGATTTTCAGTCCCTAGCAAGTCTACTTGTTTCGACCTATATTTTGGAAATTGGATCTTGGGCATTCTTCCCTCTTAAGTTGTTTGTTGGGGG
>JAJRBS010000075.1 GCA_028679325.1 Methanoregulaceae archaeon
CCTGGTGGTCTGGAACTCTCCGGCGGCAGAGATGCCGGAGGACTCCCGTAACACAGCGGTCCCTGCAGTGTTGGTGAGGGTCACCAGGATGGTCCCGGAGCCGTTCGGGACAAGGACGGAGGGGGTCACTATGTAGTGAGATACAATAACCGTCGGCTCTTCAGCCGAGACAGGGACGGCAGCCGCCCCCAGCAGGAGCAGGAGAGCCATGCCGGCCATAATGATGAATTTTCGAGTATTCCGGGCGTGTTTCATTGCCTTTCCTCTCATGGACCAGGGAGGAGGGGTCTTTGCGACGCCACCTTTCCCTGGATTGAATGAGAAGTTTTTGCAACTTTAAGGTTAATAAAGTTACTCTGGGTAAATCTTTTATAACTGAAAGTATAGAGACTATAGAGCGGGTAGGACTGACGTGGCGCGATTATATCCTGAATACCGGGAAGAGGTCCAGAAGAAGATCATCGCGGCCGCTCACGACATCTTCCACGAGAAGGGCTATACGAACACCAAAATGTCGGACATTGCGGGTTCGCTAGGGGTCACGAAGCCGACCATCTACAACTATTTCGACACCAAGGAGAACCTCTTTGTGGCGGTGGCCGACTACGAGAGGAAGAAACTCGAGGAGCTGATCATCGGGTCCTTCGAAGGGAGGGACTTTGTCTCCGGTGCGGCGGTCTTCTTTGACACCGTCATGGAAGGATACCTTGGCAATATCGGGCCCGAGAGCGTGGCCATCGTCACGCGGGACGAAAAACTCCGGGCCATCATCCTCCAGGACAGAGAAGAATTCCTCCTGGTGATCACCCGTTTTCTTGCGAAGCGACAGGCAAAGGGTGAGATCCGGGAGGATGCCGATACCCGGATCCTTGCCTGCACCTTCAACGCCCTCTTCCAGGGTCTGCTGATCTATGCCATGCAGGGGATGGAAATAGACGAACTTCGCCAGGTCTGGAACAACACGGTCCGGGGCTTGACGAAAAAGGTATAGAAAATTTTTATCGCGGGTTCTTCCCGGTCACCACGGGATTTTCGGGATACATGGTCCACTCGGTAAATGATCCTTCATAGAGCCTGACTTTCGGATACTTCAGGTAGTACTTGAAGAAGACGAACTCGTTTGTCGCCTCTCTCCCGGTCCCGCAGGAGCAGATGATGGTCTTCTCCGGTGTGACACCCTTTTCTTTCAGGATGGCCGCAATCTCCTCGTCGTTCTTGAGTTTCCTGGGGTTCTCAGGGGTCATGAGGCTCTTCCAGGGCAGGCTGATGGCCCCGGGGATGTGACCGGGCTTGATCCAGGGGCCCTGCCCCTCGTAGACCTGCGGGGGCCGGGCATCAAAGACCATCACATCAGCCCGGTCTTTCAGGGCCCGGAACTCATCATAGCCAACGAAGAACTCTGACCTTATCTTTACCGTGAAGTCCGAGGGCTTCCGGGAGGGGAAGATCTGGGAGAGCGGCCGGTTCTCTGCCCGCCAGGCGTCAATTCCCCCGTCCAGGATGTGCACCTTGTTGTGCCCGAACCGGGCCAGGGTGTAGGCGGCGAAGGGCTGCTCGAGGCCGTCGCCGATAAACGTGGTGCACCCGGTCAGGATGGGGCTCCCGGTATAGACCACAACCGGCTTGTCAGGCGACAAGCCGTACAGCCGGAATATCATCTGGGTTGCCTCAGGTGGCAGCCACTCAGTTGGCAGCTTCTGCCCGTGGAACCGGAAGATCCCCTCGTTCAGGTACACAGCCCCGGGGATATGGCCCTTGATGTATTCGTGGATGTTTGAGTGGACATCGAGGATAGTCAGGTCAGGGTCATTGATGTGCGCTGCAAGCCATGCGGTGTCGACCCACCGGATCGGGGCGTCCCCTTCGGGATAGGGAAATTTCTTCATAGAGAATCCTCCTCGCGAGAGGTATGCTGACTTCGGCCGTCCTCTTCTTATAGATATCGCCAGGATCCAGTGGAGAGAAGTACTGACCGGGAGAGTGCGGGTTCGACCTTCATGCCAGAAGCGGCGTGAGGATCTGCCTTGCCTCCGGGACCGTAAACTGTCCCTCAGCTGCCGGGATGCCGGCGTAGCAGAAGATCATCGAAGATCCAAAGATGGGCAGGAGGATCCGGGCGAACCGGAACTCCCCACCCATGATGCTGGTGATGACCGGTTTTTTGGTATGGCTGGTAAAGGAGCAGAAGGCGAGGACATCCTCCAGGGTGCCGGGTTTCACTACGATCTTCGGGATGCCATACTGCCGGAGGACGGATGCCGTGGCTTCCAGGGCCTTTCCGGAGAGCATCCCGTCGTGATGGAACGAGGCGATGATCGTCTTCTTCAACCGTTTTATCCCGGGTGCGAATCCCGCGAACTGTTGTTCCAGGTCCACGAAACTTGCGTAGGGCAGGAATGGGTCGATTGCCCTTCTCAACTCATCCGGAGAACCGGAAAAGCCCCCTCCCTCCTGCCTGCTCCGGACGGTCAGGATGAGGGGGAGAGTATTCTTTTCAAGGATCGTCGCCGTTTCTCCTGTCAGACCGCCGGAGAAGCGGTCGAGCCTGAGCTCGACCAGGTCGGCTCCCGCCTCGCGGGCCACGGGAATGTAGCGGGGGTCGATGACAGAGGCAACGAACTGCATGCGCAGATGATCTCTGGCGGCTCCTCATCAATCTGCCGGCGTCCTTCTGCTGGGTTGGTAGGTTTATCTCCGGATCCTGCCGATAAAGTACAGACATGGAGGGGAGAAAGGCCAACCCGCCCGAGCTCCTGGCCCCGGCCGGGTCACCGGAAGCTCTGGTCGCTGCGGTCAACGCCGGAGCCGATGCCGTTTACCTTGGCGGGAAGAGCTTTGGGGCACGAATGTACGCCGCCAACTTCTCCTCTGAGGAGCTGGAGGAAGGGGTAGCCTATGCCCACCTGCGGGGGGTAAAGGTCTACATCACCCTCAACATCCTGGTCCATGACCATGAGCTCCTGGAAGCGGCCCGGTACCTCGTCGACCTGTACAGGGCCGGCGTTGACGCGGTCCTGGTACAGGACCCCGGGGTTGCAGCCCTTGCACGGGAGCTCGTGCCCGGGCTCCAGCTCCACGCCTCGACCCAGTGCACGCTGACCGATGAAGACGGGCTGGTATGGGCAGGGACGGCCGGCTTCGAGCGCGTGGTGCTGCCCCGTGAACTTTCCCTGACAGAGATCGACAGGCTGCTTGCTATCCCGGACAGGCCCGGGATCGAGATCTTTGTCCATGGAGCCCTCTGTTATGCATACTCAGGTCAGTGCCTCCTCTCCTCGGTCATCGGTGGCAGGAGCGGGAACCGGGGCCGGTGCGCCCAGCCCTGCCGGAAACCTTACCGGCTGGTGGCCGGGACGGAGGGTCCCTCTCAACGGATAGAAGGCCACGAACCGGTAGAGACCCCGGGCCTCTTCCTGCTCTCGACAAAGGACCTCTGCCTCCTTACCTCCCTCCCGAAGCTCGTGACCCGGCCTATCGATGCCCTGAAGATCGAGGGAAGGATGCGGTCCCGGGAGTACGTTGCCATCGTCGTCTCCCGCTACCGACGAGCCATTGACGACCTTGTCGCCGGCCGGAGGCAGCCTGCCATTCAGGATGAAGAGGACCTGGCCGTCATGTTCTCGCGGGGGTTCACGGGAGGGTACCTGTCAGGGGAATGTGGCCCTGACCTGATGGGACGCGACCGCCCTGATAACCGGGGGCTCTTCCTGGGCAGGATCACCGCCGCAGGTGAGAGGGGTCTCCGGGTCCTTGCCAGGGCAAAGACGGTGCCATTGGCCGGCGACGGACTGGTGGGAGTCGACTGCTGCAGCGACCAGAGGGCAGGTTTTGTCCTCCGGACCAACGCCTTTGCTGACGGCCCGTACCTGGTCGTCCCTCAGGAGACCGGCTGCCGCCCGGGGATGGATCTCTACCTGACCCGGTCAATCCGCCTGGAACGCGAGGCCGGACAGATCATCGCCCGGCCGGGGCCTCCCGGGAAGCTGCCTCTCGAAATCGACCTCACGCTTACCCTGGAACACGACCATCCTCCGGTACTTGCCGGGACGCTTACACTCGGGGACGGGAGTCCTGTCCGACTGGTGCTGGATGCGGACTTTGTACCCGAACCGGCCACCGGCCGGCCGACCCCGGCGGGTGACATCGAACGGCAGGTCAGGAAGACGGGGGGAACAATGTTCAGGGTCCGGGACTTCTCCCTCTCCTCCCCCGGCGATCTCTTCCTTCCCCTGGGCCTGCTCAACCAGTTCCGGCGTGATTATTTGGCTGCCTTCGAGAAGGAGATACTGGCACGATCCCTCCCTCCGGATGAGGAAGTCCGGTCCGCGGCAGAGCGGCTCGACCGGGAGCTTGGCAGGCTCTCACGGGAGCCGGGGCCACGGGAAATGAGGATCCCGGACCTGGCCGTTATCTGCGATGATGCCCGGGCCGCTGATGCGGTACTGGCTGCAGGGTGTGGCCTGGTGTACCTTGAGCCGGAGCCGGTTCCCGGGTTGACCGCCCCAGTCCTAATCGACGCCCTAAATTCGGCAAAAGGGGAGGGGCTGATCGCCTGGAAGTGGCCACAGGTTGTACCCGTAGGGTTCTCTGCAGCAGTCCGCTCCTTCATCCCGGAGCTTCTTAAGGCAGGTCTTCGGGAGGTGATGGTCGACGGGGCAGGGAGCGCCGTGGCCATCCGCCGTTCAGCACCGGGTATCGGGATCTCCGGGGGGAGCGCCCTGAACATCTTCAATCACCGCTCTGTCCTTGCCCTCTCGGATCTGTTCGATGGCTTCACCCTCTCCCCCGAGCTCACGGGCAAGGAGATGACCTCACTGGCTTCCTGGGTTCCTGATGCACGGGTTGCGGTCCTTGTCCAGGGGACCGCCGGAGCCATGGTCACTGCCGATAACCTCGGGGGTCTCGTCCCGGAGGCTGAAAGGGGGCACGGCCGCCGCTACGGGCTCGTGGACCAGACGGACCGGCTCTTTCCCTTCCGCTCCGATGCCCTGGGGAGAACCACCATCTCCAATGCCGCCGAACTCTGCCTCCTCGATCAGCTCCCGTTCCTCGCCCGGGCAGGGGTCGACAGGGTCCTGATCGATGCCCGGGGGAGGGGGGCGTCTTATGCCGGCAGGATGACCGGCCTGTACGCAGAGGCCCTGTCTGATACGGAGTGGCTGCAGACTGGAGTTGACAGGGCAGGGCTCATCGGCCGGATAAAACCCCGGATCCGGGAGCTTGCTCCCGGCGGGATCAGCTCGGGGCCATTTCTTCGCGGCCTCCGCGAGGACTAGGGCAGAAGGTATCTTCTCCGGACAGGATCCATACCCTGATCTGAAGAGCTATGGATAAACCGTTCATCCTCATCAACCTGAAGACCTACACCGAAGGGGCCGGGCAGCGGGCTCATGCCATCGCCGGAGCTGCCGAGCAGGTGGCGGGAGAGAGCGGGGTGGCCATCGGGGTTGCCCCCTCCTGCCTGGATCTTCACCCCCTGGCCATGCACTATGCCATCCCTGTTTACGCCCAGCACGTGGACGGTGCTCCTCCCGGTGCATGGACCGGCCATGTCACTGCCGGGGCGCTGAAGTCTTCGGGTGCCATCGGGTCGCTCGTCAACCATTCCGAACGACGGCTGACCCTGGCCGGTGTCGAGGCTTCGGTCGCAGCCCTCCGGCAGGAGGGGCTGGTTTCCGTGATATGTTCGAACAACGAGGCCACAAGCGCCGCCTCCGCCGCACTCTCCCCAGGGTACGTAGCCATCGAGCCTCCTGAACTTATCGGCGGGGGTGTGTCGGTCGCGAAGGCCAACCCTGGCATCATCAGCCGTTCCGTCGAAGTTGTCCGGAAGGTGGATCCCGGGGTGAAGATCCTGACCGGAGCCGGGATCCAGACCGGCGAGGACGTGAAGATCGCCCGCGACCTCGGAACCGACGGCGTCCTGCTGGCATCCGGTGTGGTGAAGGCCAAGGCCCCCATCGTTGTCCTTCGGGACCTGGTCTCGATGATCTGATCCAGCGCTGGAAAGAGGGGAAGAGGCAGACCTGCCAGACAGGCCTCCTTTCCGCGCTGATGCCAAGGTTCCTAAAACAGGTGGCCGGTCTTTTCCGGTCAGATAGTGGTCTCGTTCTATCGTCCGATGACGAGCGAGAGGAGGTCGTGCTTTGTGATGACTCCCCGCACCTTCCCTTCCTCCATCACCAGCACGGCGTGATGCTTCTGGAGGATCCTGACCACGGTCTCGATGTCCATGTCCGGAGGGACAGCCGGGAAACCGGGCTCCATGATCCTTTTCACTTCAATGTCCTGGCTCTTACCGGCCGAGCCTTCGTCGATGGCACTCACGATTGCGGACTCTGATATGCATCCCACGGGAACCCCGTCGGAGATGACCGGCAGCTGTGAGATATTCTTCTGATCCATGATATCCACCGCCCGCGAGATCGTCTCACCGGGGGCTACCGAGAGGACAGGGCTGTGCATCACCTGCGAGGCAACCATCCGTGGTTTCTCGGCGGTGTTCAACACCTGCACGATCCGGGAGAGCGTGCTTACCCGGGGATCCACGCTCCCGGCCTCTATCCGGGCCACCATGGACTGGCTGATCCCGGCCATGGCGGCGACCTCTGTCTGCCTGAGATGGAGAAGCTCGCGCCTGGCTTTCAGTTCATCGGGGGTGGGGATGTGCATCGTCAGGTATTACTTCAATGCATAAGGACAAATATATTTTCTTCATCAGGGTCATAAAACAGGTCGGCTCAACGCCGAAGATCACGGAGTGGGAGGAGTAAGCCCCCTTCTGTTCTGTGCGGCATTCGGCTCTGCGCCATACCCGGGTAGTGCCTGGACAGCCACAATACCCTGTTCTGGCTTGCACCCGCAGGGGTTCACCGTTTCACCGGTTCCTGCCCCATACGCTCAGCGGGTTAACTCGCGCCTTTCGGCACTTCTCGCCCCGAAGGGCTCGGCCGCATCATGACTGTGGGCAGGGCGTGTCGTTTCTGTGCCATTGCCGTGACTCTCGCCACCCATACTTGCGTATGGCTGCGTGTCCAGGTGGTGGGGGGACTTTCCTCAGCGGCCGGGTCACCCCGGCCACCGTCAGCCGCACTCTCCCTCTCCTATATATATGGGCGCTCTCCCTATTTACTCTTGATGGAAGCCCTTACCGACGAGGAAGGGGCACTGGCGCTCTGCCTTGCCAAAAACGCTCTCGGGAGAAGGGTTGCAGGAGTCGCCTGCAGCGACCCACCCCTGACCCCTGTCTTCT
Source organism: Methanoregulaceae archaeon (assembly GCA_028679325.1). Taxonomy (GTDB): domain Archaea; phylum Halobacteriota; class Methanomicrobia; order Methanomicrobiales; family Methanospirillaceae; genus UBA9949. The sequence continues at coordinate 7,253 of JAJRBS010000075.1, forward strand.
CCGAAAAAAGGGGGGTCTTCGTGACCCTGACCCGGGATGGCGATCTCCGGGGCTGCATAGGCTTTCCCTACCCGCATTACCCTCTCGGAAAAGCTATCCGGGAAGCTGCTGTCTCCGCCGCTCTCGAGGACCCGAGGTTCCCCCCGGTCAGGGCCCCGGAGCTCCCCCGGATAAAAATCGATATCACCGTCCTCTCTGTTCCTGAGCTCCTTGACGTCGCTCCCGAAGCCCGGCCGGCCACTATCGTTGTCGGCCGCCACGGCCTGATCGTCCGGGGCCACGGGACAAGCGGGCTCCTCCTCCCCCAGGTGGCCACCGAGTGGTGCTGGGACAGCCGGCAGTTCCTGGACCACACCTGCCAGAAGGCCGGCCTGCCGGCCGGGTGCTGGCAGAAAAAGGACGTCGAGATCTACACTTTCGAGGGACAGGTCTTCTGTGAGGAGAAGTGACGGGGAGGGCTGGAGCTGAAAAACTTCCCGAAATCACTTGACCTCTGGTCAAGTCAGGTTCCAGCCAGCCCGTTCAGATCTCTCACTATTTTGCTGAAGAACAATCCTCAACATTGATAAACCGACATTCATCCCAGCCGGGGCTCTCAATTATGTATTTACACGCCGCACCCCATATCTCTCTTTTCAGGGAATCATGCTCTTTCTTTCTCCCCAGGAACGTCACGAATGGGTCCGGTACGCGACCGAGGTCCTTCGCGATGATTCCCCGCCAGGGTACTGCGATGAGGCGATCCGGCAGAACCTGGTGCCCGCCTTCCACTTCTACATCGCGGCGCTCCTTGCCGCAACAGGGGCCGGCGACCGGAGTGTCGGGTGGCTGGAGACGGGGGCTCTCTGTGAAGAGGACAGTGTCCTCACCTGCGAATACTTCCTCGGGTTCCTGAAACGGCACCAGAACCGGTTGGTCATTCCCGCGGAGGTGTTCAAAGACTCCCGTCCTTTCATGCATTTTGCCGGGACCCCGATCATGAAAGAGTCACGGCACCAGTTCATCCGCCAGTGCGGGCATTCGCTCCCGGCCTTCGGCCAGCCGATCGGGTTCATCGATATCGGGTGCGGTGACGGGGGGCTCACGATTGGCATGCTCTTGCACCTTATAGGGGCAGAAAAGGTCCCGGGCGTCCGGGAGGTGGTCCTGGTCGACCCTTCCCCTGCCATGTCCGGGATCGCGCAGGCAACGGTCAGGTCCGCCTTCCCGGACACGGTGGTCCGGGTCGAGAACTGCAGGATCCAGGAGTATTCGGAGCGCATCGACCACCCGTTTGACATCGCGATGAGCTCGTTTGCCTACCACCACATGCCGGTTGAGGAGAAGCGGATCGATCTTTCCAGGCTGAAACCCTGGATCGACCACTTCCTGCTGTTCGAGATCGATGCAAACCACGATTCGCCGGAGCTCTACTCCCCCGAACTGGCCCTCTCTGTCTACCAGTCCTACGGCCGGATCATCGGCTTCGTCTCTGCCCACGATGCACCGCCGGAGGTGATCACCGGGTGTATCGACTCGTTCCTGATGACGGAGATCGTCTCGATCCTCACGGAACCACGGGGATTCCGGAGCGACTACCACATGCTCCGGAGCGAGTGGAATGCCCTCTTCCGCGAGACGCTCGGACCGGAGTTCTCGCTCCGGAGCGACTCTTCCTGTTATGCAGACGAGTACATGCAGATCTTCACGCTCCACTACGGGAGAGACAGGGAGTGAGTGAATCGGTGGCGGAGCTCCTCTTTTCACTGATTCTTCCAGAAGAACCCCCCTAACCATACCTTCTTGCCGGCCGCGAGCCTAGTTACTGCAGAAATCCCCATGCCCATCAGTTTCGAGGTCCTCGACAAGGACATCGCCGGGAGGATCGGCCGGCTGAAGGCAGGAGCAAAGACAGTGAAGACCCCGCTCCTGCTGCCGGTGGTCAATCCCCACCTCCAGCCTGTCAGCCCCTCGGAGATGAAGGATCTCGGAGCGGAAGGGATCATCACCAATGCCTACATATTCTCCCGGAGCAGCGAGTTCCGGGAACGGGCGCTTTCCGAAGGCCTGCACCGCCTCCTGGGATTCGACGGGATGATCATGACCGACTCGGGCTCATTCCAGCTCTCTGTGTATGGCGACGTATCCATCAGCAACCGTGAGACCCTGGAGTTCCAGCAGGCCATCGGGAGCGACATCTGGGTGCCCCTCGACATCCCCACCCCTCCCGATGCCGACCGGACGAGGGTCGAAGAGGAGTTGGCCGTCACCATGTCGCGGTTACGGGAGGCGGTCGGGCTCTTCGGCCCTGATGCCCCCCTTGCCGGGCCGGTGCAGGGAGGGATGTACGACGATCTCAGGGAGGCGGCGGGACGGGAGGCCGGGGGGCTCGGGTACGTCTTCTGCCCTATCGGGGCCGTGGTCCCGCTCATGGAGTCATACCGCTACCCTGAACTGGTCCGGGTGGTGATGGCAGCAAAAAGGGGGATACCTGTCTCGTCCTGCGTCCATCTCTTCGGGGCCGGTCACCCGGCCATGTTCGCATTGGCCGTGGCCATGGGCTGCGATGTCTTCGATTCGGCGGCCTATGCCCTGTACGCCAAGGACCGGCGCTACCTGACACCTTCGGGCAGCCGGCGGGTCGACGAAATGGCACACCTCCCCTGCCCCTGCCCCGTCTGCCGGGGTCACACAGCCGAAGAACTCAGGGAATCTCCCGAGCTCGAGAGGCTGCTGTCCCTCCACAACCTGGCGGTGAGCCTGGCCGAGATCTCGTCCATCCGGCAGGCAATCTCCGATGGAATCCTCTGGGAGCTCGTGGACGATCGGTGCCGTTCCCACCCCCGGCTGTTGCAGGCCTACCGGGATCTGCTGGCTGGCTCGGGGGAACTGGAACCGCAGGACCGCGTGGTGAAAAGGAGGTTTTTCTACCGGGGGGCCGAGAGCGGCCGCCGGACAGAGGTCCTCGCCTACCAGCAGCGGATCGGCCGGTTGGAGACTGGCGGAAGAGTGCTCGTGGCCATGGACGGCCGGGTCCGGGAGGGCTACGATTCGGTCCTCTTCTTCAAGCCTCCCTTCGGTCCCTATCCTCCTGAACTCCGGGAGACCTTTCCCATCGGGCAGTCCGAGATACCGGACTGGGAGGAGAGCATGGTCGTGCAGGGGTGCGAGGGAATACGGCGGCTTTCAGCAGCGAACCCCGGTTCCCTCTTCACCATCTTCTGCGCTCCGGAGTGGGCAGGGATCGTGGCCCGGGAGCTCCCCTCCTTCGAGGTGTGCTGTGACCAGCCTTGAGGTGAAGCAGAGGGACGGGCCGGCACGGATCTCGGTCTTCCGGCACGATGATGAGTCCTTCCTGCTCCCGGCAGCTCTCGACACCGAGAGGATCTTTCCGGACCTCGTCCAGAGGCCCTTCTCGAACGTCCCGCTGTTTGCCCCGGAAGAGTTCGTCAGTTCCTGGTTCTCGCCGGGCGCCGGCCAGCCTGTGGCCCTCCACCCGGCCCGTGAGCAGCAGAGTGCCTCCCCGGGTGACTGCGTCATGGTGGGAGGTCTCGTGTCGGCGCTGAAGAACCCCCGCGACTATGTCGCCTGGCTGGCCAGTCTGAAGGGGCAGGTCCCCCCGGACACAGCCTGGTACGCTCCGGCAGCTGCTTTACCCTCGAACCTGCATCTCCTCTGTTACGCGGGATTTGAGCTCTTCGATTTCTGCGCCGTCGACCTGGAGACGGCCCGCCACCGCTTCTGCCTCCCGGAGGGGGAATTTCAGGAGGAGCTGATGGCATCCGGTGTCTGCGGGTGCGAAGGATGCCGAGAAGGAGACCTCTTCAGCCACAACCGGACAGCGCTCGAGAGGGAGCTCTGTCTCGTCCGGAGTTTCATCTCCGGCCAGCAGCTCCGGGAACTGGTCGAGTCCCGGTCCCGGATGCAGGCCGGTCAGGTTTCCATCCTCCGGTTCCTTGACCGGCAGTACGACTATCTCGAGGAACGGACCGCGGTAGCACGGAACGTCCGGCTGGGGGCCATGACCGGAGAGGTGATGGGACGGCCGGAGGTCCGGAGGTTTGCAGACCGCGTCCTCCAACGCTTCGTTCCTCCTGTCGGCGATGTGGCCGTGCTCCTGCCCTGTTCGGCGAAAAAACCCTACTCCCTCTCTCAGAGCCACCGGAAGTTCCAGTCGGCCATTGCCGGCCGTGCGGTGGAGCTCATTGTCACCTCTCCCCTGGGACTGGTTCCCCGGGAGCTCGAACGGATCTATCCTGCCGCCCACTACGACATACCGGTCACCGGCTACTGGGACCGGGAGGAACTGGCCTTCACGGCAGAAATCCTCGCGGCTTTCCTCTCGCGCCATCCCTACCGGAGGGTGCTCGCCCACCTGGAGGGCGGGGCGCTCGAAGCGGCCCGGATGGCTTCAGAGAAGGCCGGCGTGGAGCTCGAGATCGGCTGCCGCGAACGGCCTGCCTCGGCCGGCTCCCTCCGCGACCTTGATGGAGCGCTCGCTGGAGAGAGGGCGGTGCGCCATGACCTGGTCCGGGCGACCCTCTCCTGGCAGTTCGGCGTATCTGTGGACACCAGAGGGATGGCTGTACGCTGGAAATTCCCGGGGATGTCGGTTTCCCGGGGGAGAGAGCCCCTCTTCTCCCTCGACCCCGGGACAGGACTCCTCCGGCCGACCTTCGGGGGCTGGACGTACATTCCCGGTGTCTACCGGGTGTTTATTGATGACTTCCCGGTCCAGGGGGATATCCTTGCCCCGGGGGTTCTCTCGGCTGATGCCCGCATCCGCGAGAACGACGAGGTTCTGGTGGAAGGGCCACAGGTCCTGGCCACCGGACGGGCGGCTATGCCCGGGAGGGAGATGGAAGCGTCGTCGCGGGGTGTCGCGGTGCGGGTGCGTAAGGTAAAGAGGAAACAGATCCAATAGTTCCGGACATCAGGGGAGGGCAGCAGCGTGTACAGGGTCGCAGAGAGCGAGGAACTGGCAGACCGGATCTTCCTCCAGTGGATCCAGGCCCCCCACGTCGCCCGCAATGCCCGGGCAGGGCAGTTCCTGATCGTCCGGATCGACGATCACGGTGAGCGGGTTCCCCTCACCATCTCGGCTGTGGACGGCGACCTGGTCAGGATCGTCTTCATGGCCGTCGGAAAGACCACGCGCCAGCTCTCAACGCTCCGCAGGGGCGACAGCGTCCGGGACGTCGTCGGTCCTCTGGGAAGACCGAGCGATATCCGGCGCTACGGGACAGTGGCCGTAGTCGGGGGCGGGGCGGGGATCGCCAGCACCCCCATCATCGCCCGGGCGGCGGCAGAGGCCGGAAATCATGTCATCGGCATCATCGGGGCCCGGAATGCCGGTCTGCTCATCCTCGAGGAGGAGATGAGAGGGATCTGTGATGAGCTGCACGTGGCCACCGATGACGGCAGCCGGGGCCGTCACGGTTTTGCAGCCGACGTCCTCAAGGACGTCATGGCCAGGCAGAAGATCGACTGCGCATGGGTCATCGGGCCGGCCATCATGATGAAGGTGACCTCGGAGGCCACACGGCGGGCCGGGGTCAGGACCTTTGTGAGCCTCAATCCCATCATGGTCGATGGTACAGGGATGTGCGGCTCCTGCCGGGTCACGGTCGGCGGGCTGACCCGGTTTGCCTGCGTTGACGGGCCGGAGTTCGATGCTCACCTCGTCAACTTCGATCTCCTGATGCAGAGGCAGAGGACCTATCCCGAGGAGGAACGTCTTTCCCTCGAGAGATACCAGGAGCACACCTGCCGGTGTCAGGAAGGTGACCACCGTGGCTGACCGGACGCCTGGGGCACGGATCCACGACTTCGCCGAGGTCGATTCCGGGCTCACGCCGGAAGAGGCCATTACCGAGGCGGAACGCTGCCTCTCCTGCAAGAAACCGGCATGTGTCCAGGGATGCCCGGTGGAGATCGACATCCCGGCCTTCCTCTCGTCCGTTGCCGTGGGTGATTTTCTGGCTGCCGCCCGGACCATCAGGGAGAACAACCTGCTCCCGGCCATCTGTGGGAGGGTCTGCCCCCAGGAAGTGCAGTGCGAGGGGGAGTGTATTCTCGGCGGGAAGGAGACCCCTGTCCGGATAGGAGAGCTCGAACGGTTCGTGGCCGATTACGAGAGGGGGCAGGGGATGGCTGTCCCAGAGGTGGCCGGACCAACCTGGAAGAGGGTGGCCGTGGTCGGGTCCGGTCCTGCCGGGCTGACCGCAGCCGCCGAACTGGCCCGGCTCGGTCATGAGGTCACCGTCTACGAGTCCCTCCACGAGCCGGGAGGGGTTCTCGTGTATGGTATCCCTGAGTTCCGGCTCCCCAAGGAGATCGTGAGGGCCGAGATCGACCTCCTCCGGGAGATGGGGGTGAAGATCCTCACCGACCAGTTGGCCGGGGCCAGCATAACCGTCCCCGAGCTCCTGGAGTACGACGCCGTCTTCATCGGCACGGGTGCGGGTCTGCCCTATTTTATGGGGATCCCCGGAGAGCAGCTGCCGGGGGTCTACTCGGCGAACGAGTTTCTCACCCGGGTCAATTTGATGCACGCCGACCGCTTCCCGGAGTATGACACCCCGGTCAGGCATGCAGCACGGGTGGTGGTGGCCGGTGGGGGGAACGTGGCCATGGATGCTGCCCGTGTTGCCCGGCGCCTGGGAGCCCGGGTCAGCCTGGTGTACCGCCGGCGCGAGGAAGACCTCCCGGCCCGCCGGGCCGAGGTGGTCCGGGCCAGGGAGGAGGGTGTGGAGTTCGTCCTCTGTGCAAACCCGGTGAGAGTCCTCGGGGACCAGTCCGTGACCGGCGTGGAGTGCCAGCGGATGGAGATGTGCGAGCTCGATCTCTCCGGCCGGCCGGAACCGGCCCCGGTCCCGGGGAGCTTCTTTGTCATAGATGCCGACATGTTCATCGAGGCCATCGGGCAGGGCCCGAACCCGCTCCTGATCCGGAAACTGGAGGGGATAACCTACGGGAGGAGGGGAAACATCGAGGTCGATGATGAGGGAAGGTCCCCGCTCCCCCGGGTATATGCTGCCGGGGATGTTGCAACCGGGGCGGCGACGGTCATCCTGGCCATGGGCGGCGCGAAGAAGGCTGCCCGTGCTATCGACAGGATGCTCCGGGATACCGATCCGGAGCAGGCCTGAGAACAGGGCGGTCAGGATATACGAGTATTTTTCGATCTCATTCTCTTCTCATGAATGGCCCTCAACCGGGGCTCTGCCGGCGACTCACAACCTCCACATCCGCACACCGACCGCCATCACCCAGACCAGGATCGCCCCGATCATGACCCGCTGGTAGAGGCCGTCGAAGAGTGCTCCCGAGGAGAATGCGAGGGCAAAGATGATGGTCAGGGTGACCATGATATGGGAGAAGGCGAAGAACCGGGGCCATCCCGGGTCTTTCCTCACGATAAAGGCGAATATCTCCATCGCGGCCAGCATGCCGAGAAGGGGGACAAGGCCGAGGGTGAGATGGAGGGAGCCGGTCATGGTCACCGGGATGCATCCCGGGTCGCAGGGAAAGACACCCTCAAGAATACCGGCTATGCCGGCTATTGTCACCAGGGCGGCGGCTGCGAAGGCCAGGGGCCCCCCTTTGAGGGCCCGCCAGAATCCTGCGGCGAAGACGACGGAGAGGAGGCCGAAGATACCCGGCCCGAGGACGTTGAAGAGATCGGCATAAAGGGCCCCCGTTGCACCAAGCTCGCTGATCCACTGGGTCAGGGGGTCGTAGCCGGGCGTCAGGTAGCCGGTAACGCCCACCACTGCCGCGTAGAGGAGTGGCCCTCCGATCGCGGCCAGGGCACCGATCCGGACCAGGGGATCCCTGGTCCGCGGGAGGATCCCAGTCATAACCCCCCGCTTGGGAGTCGCAGCGATTTATAGTTTCGTGAAAAAAGGGGGGTCCGGGTTTTTCTGACGACCGGTTTATTCAATGACCTTCTCCGCTTCAAGGTCCCGGCACACGGAAGAAAGAATAGCTCGGGATACCCAAGATTCTTCCAGGAGTATCGCATGAAGAAGGCTGTATTCTACTTCCTGACCTTTGCCATCATCCTCCTCGAATTCGTGCTCTTCGGGTGGGCGGTCATGATCCGGGCTCCCCTGCTCTCAGTGGCATCACTGGTGCTCGGGATAGCGGTGATCTACATCGCAAGGATGTACGTCGATGAGGTCATCGAGGATGAGCGGACCCAGAAGATCCAGGAGCGGACGGCGATGACCACCCTGCAGGTCACCTGGGTCGCCCTGCTGGTCTTCTCGGTCTGGATGATCATTGAGGGGGCAGGTATCAGGGCGCCGCCGGAGATCCGCCGCCTGGGAATCTTCGGCTTCGGGCTCCTCCTGACCGACATCGCCATGGTAGTGGTCTTTGTCCTGCTCTCCTTCTACTACCGGAAACAGTACGGTGAGTGAGAGGCATGAAGAACAGGCTCAAAGTCCTCCGGGCCATGCACGATCTCACCCAGGAGCACCTCGCAAACGACCTGGGAGTGACCCGCCAGACCATCCTCGCCATCGAGAAGGGGAAGTACGACCCCTCGCTCGAGCTGGCCTTCCGGATCTCCCGCTACTTCCATACCACCATCGAGGAGACCTTTATCTACGAGGCCCCCGATGAGATTCCCCCGTGAAGGGGGCCATCCCCTTCTTCTGTGTGAAGGGTTGGTGAATGTCACCCAACCTATTCCAATAGTAAAATATATATGCCAATTTGTAAAACATAGTTTACACTCGGAAGGTACCGGGAGAGGTGCTTCTCCGGGACACACCAAGGGGATGAAGATTAGAATGAAGAGGATATACATCCTGGCCGTGGCCGCCCTTATCGGTCTGGTTGCGGTTTTTGCCCTGCCGGCCGCCGCACTGGCCCCTGCCGCAGGAACAGCCGGGATCGACCCCGGGCTGAAAGAAGAGCTCTGGACCATTCACACCCAGCACCGCCTCGACCGGTTCGACGGGAACGTGGAGGCTGCCGGGGAGGCCATAGCCGCCCTCGAAAGATACGGTTACGAGACCTCGGGGCTGTCTGCCACCGTTGACGACATCAGCGGGCACCGTGACTCACTGGCCACCGCATTGAAAGACAAAGACCGGGAAGAGCTCCGGAGCATCAACAAGGAGCTCTTCTCTCTCTGGAAAGACTTCCGGCAGGAGACAAAACAGCTCCTCAAAGGAGAATAGCATAACCGGAACACCTTGTTCACCCTGTAATTCTCTTTTTTTCAGAGGTCTGGAGGATATTCTGATCACAATGTTCCACCGGACTGCTGTTGCAGAAGATGTCCCGGATAGTAACCCGTAAAGTCCCTGGGGAAACCATCCGGGGTAAACAAAGGATTGAAAATATCGCCGGCCGAAAGGATCGGTACATGCACCGGATCATCGACTGGAACGAGCTCTGGAAGGCCATCCATGCCAGTTCGCCCGGAAAGGCCGAGAAGGACCGCGATCCTGCCGCTACCTGGGACAAGCGCGCCGCCGCCTACCAACGGATTACCCGTGATGAATCGGAGGCAACACGGCAGGAGCTGGCCCTTCTTGATCTCCGGCCGGGTGACACCGTGCTGGACATGGGGGCCGGGACGGGGAGGCTTGCCGTGCCCATCGCCCGAACCGCTGCCCAAGTAACGGCGCTTGACTCTTCGGGGGGCATGCTCTCCATCCTCGAGAAGCGGATGATTGAAGCCGGTCTCTCCAACTACTCCTGCGTCAGGATGCGATGGGAGGACGTGGTTGTCGGCAGGGATATCATGCCCCACGATGTTGTCATCGGCGCCTTTTCACTAGGGTTCTACGATCTTCTGGACGCTCTCCGGAAGCTCGACGCCGCCGCACTCCGGACGGTTTACCTCTTCTGGCACGCGGGAGAGTGGCGGGGGGAAAAAGAGATGGAGCTCTACCGTGCTGTCTTTGGCGAGGAAGGCGCGCTCAAGAGGGGTTACCCTGACTATATCTATCCGGTCAACATCCTCCATGATGCCGGGATCTATCCTCATGTCCGCATCTACCATGCGGTCTGGGAGTCGGCCTTCGACTCTGTCGAGGAGGCGGCCCGGAACTGGGTGACCATGCACGTCCATGGCGGGGAAGACACCTCCCCGGTCTTCGAGTACTTCGCGAAGGCGCTCAAGAAAGACGGGTCGGGAAGGTACGTGGAGAGGTCCATCCGGCCGACGGCTGCCGTCTGGTGGACGAAAGAAAAAGAGAAGGAAGGATAGAGGAAGAGAGCGCCGGGTCAACCCTCTTCAGCTGCTCACGCCCTTCTTCGCGTAGCTGTCCATGGCTTCCGTTGCAAGGTCAAGGGAGGACTCCGCGCTCCGGATGAGTGTCTCCGCCTTTTCGGAGTGTTCGATGGCGATTTCGGGATTGTTGCCTGTTGCCGCCACAACCGCCTGCGAACCCTCTTCCGCGGCCTGGTTCACTTCCTGCAGGTATAGGAGGTAATCCGCCTGGATCTCATGCAGCTCCGGCGAAACCGCGTACCTGCTCATCGCGTAATACTGCTGCTCGGTCGCGGTCATCAGCTCTGCAGCGGAGGCGGCAACCGCCGTCCAGTCCTTTTTTTCGAGGTCACGGGAGAACCGGTCTTTCAGGGGGCCGATGGTCGAGATCGAGCCGTTCCAAGCCTCCGTGAAAGCCTGGTCCTGCTCCCGTGTGGCCAGGTCCGTCGTGGGGGTTACCGGTGCCTGACCCGGGAGAACCTCTGTGCACCCGGAAAGGGACACGATAAGACTGATGACGGCAAGGATGAGGAAGAATCCCTTCATAGTACATCGTTGGAAAAACAGCCCGATAAATATTCTTTAGCAGGAACCGCGGAGAAACTACCTTAAAAACCCCTGAGATAGTGTGGCCCAGTTCCCAAAGAGTCCCCCCATCCTGTGAGGAAAAGCAGATGAGTTTTCGCCTCCTTCACGACAAAGTGATCATCTGCGTGGTAAAAGTCGGGCACAGGAAAAGCGTGTACCAGGACATCTGATGGGTCGGGCACGAATGCCGAGGATCAGTTCCTCTCATCCAAGGCGTACTGTTCCATCATCCCCCGATAAACTTTTACCGCGTTCTCAAGGGAGCTGACGGTGGTGTACTCGTTCACGGCGTGGAGGGTGTGGATCTCACCCGGGCCGTACTCCACCACCGGGAAACCCTCTTTCCTCAGGTAGCGGGCGTCGCTGGCCGCCCATTGGACGATAGGCCTGGCGGTCTTCTTGTGAACCTTTCCGATCTCTTCGAGGATCCGGGTGACCAGGCGGGAATCTGGCGCGGAGAACGTCGGCCCGGAGACGTTGCCGACCTCGACCTTTGCCTGACGGGCATTCAGGCGGATCTCTTCGAGGATAAGGTCCGGGTCCGCACCCCACGGGAGCCGGAGGTCGATCTCGGCCACGCAGCGTTGGGCTACGATGTTTGCCTTCTCCCCACCCTCGATCCTCCCGGGGTTGAACATGATGTGGGAGAGGACCACCCCTGCCTCTTCCATGCCGAGCACCTCACGGAGGATGGCAGCCGACTCCCGGATGATCTCTGCTATCTCTGGGTCAGACGGTTCGTAGGTTCGCCCGTGCAACTCCTGGAGGAACCCGAGAAAGGAGAAGGCCTCCATGACCGCACTCTTCCCCTGCACCGGGTAGAGAGAACCATGACCGGCCTCCCCGGAAAAAGTCAGGCGGACCCGCATCAGCCCCTTCTGCCCGATGTTCGGAGAGAGCGGCAGGGTGGGCTCGGCGATGATGCAGTCGCAGGGTAACAGGAGCCTCCTGGCGAGGAGCGACCGGATCCCCAATGTCCCGCTGGTCTCCTCGTCGCACACGAAGGCCAGGTCGGCAGGGATTTTCCCCCCTGCAGCCAGGACTTCGCCGCAGGCAGCCAGGATGGCGGCGCATCCCCCCTTCATGTCTGTTGCCCCCCGGCCATACACCCTGCCCCCGGTGATAGCGCCCGAGTTCGGGTCCCTGTCCCAACCCTCGGCCAGTGCCGGCACAACATCGACATGCCCCAGGAACAGGAGGTCGCCCGCTATCTCTTTCGACAGCAGGTTGTATTTCCCTCCCCGGTTCCGGACCAGCCTCGTCCGCAGGCCGAGAGAATCTGTACACTCCCGGAGGTAGGAGATCACATCCCGGGTGTCCCCCGGAGGGTTCTCGCTGTTGATCTTCACGAGATCGGAGCAGAGGCGGGCGACCTTCATCTCATCCCGGTTTTGCTCTTCTGAACTCTTCGAACAGCGCCGGGAGGCTGGCGTCGCTGTAAAGGCCTTTCAGGAAATCCGGCTTAAAGAAGTCTTCGATCATATTGTAGAAGACATGGGGGCGGATCGCCTCCCTGTTATCGGGATCGAGCACGATCCGGAAGCTCCGGTACGATGCCCGGTCCGAGGTATCGTAGATCTTCCGCCAGAGGAAGGGGAGAGAATCGAAGCGTTCCGGGTGGTTCTCCCGGAGCCAGGTGATGAAGGCCGGGAAGAAGGCCCGGTCACCTTTCTTCTCCTCGTCTATCCGCCAACGGAGGTACTCACCGGTCATCATGACCCGCGGCGACTTGTAGTGATATGCCATGAGGCCGATGGTGTAATCAAGGTGGGCAAGGGAGTCCATGAAGTAGAAGAAGAGGACCGGATGCCAGAGGCTCTCGTCGTGGAGAATCAGGGATTTCTCGTACAGGTGCTCGAGGACATGCACGTACTCGGGGTCTGGGGTCATACCCAGAGTATTCATCCGGGGCCGGTATATATCTTGACAAGAAGGCTCTTATTCCGCCGGGCTGTTCCCGATACCGGTTCAGTGGTAGTAGGGGGCCCTGCGGCGCACGGCCTCGATGAAGAGACTCCGGAGACCGTCTCCCTCTGCTCCCCGGATGTCCACATGGTTGTCGGCCCGCAGCAGGCAGGGCTTGAGCATCCCGTCGGAGGTGAGCCGGAGCCTGTTACAGAAGGCGCAAAACTCGGTGTTATGGAGGGGGCGGACCACCTCTACCTCTGAGCCGTTACAGCAGTACTTGTGCCGGTGGTGCATTCGCCGGGTGAGGATATGGGTCGAATGGCGTGCGAGCTCCTGCTCGAGCCCGGAAAGCTCGCTGTGGTAGGGGCAGTCCCTGATATCCATGAGCTCGATAAGCTGGAGGACGAGATCCCTGTTCCCTTTCACAAAGTCGAGGAAGGCGGGGACCTCATCCTCGTTGATTCCTGAAAGCACCACCATGTTGAGTTTCACCGGTGTCAACCCTGCGTCGAGAGCGGCCTCGATCCCCTCGATGACCTCTGAAAGGCAGTCTTTCCGGGTTATCTTCCGGTATGTTGCCGGGTCGAGGCTGTCGAGGCTGACGTTAACCCGTGAGAGGCCCGCCTCTTTCAGGTCGGCCGCCAGCCTGGCAAGAATGGTCCCGTTGGTGGTCAGGGAGCTCTCCATGCCCGCGGGAACACTCCGGATGATCTCAAGGACATCCGGGCGGAGCAGGGGTTCTCCTCCGGTGAACTTGACGCTCCGGAACTCGTACTCCGCCGCCATCCGCATGACCGCCGCTATCTCTTCGGCGGAGAGGAGGGATCCCGGCGAGACCTCCCCTTCGGCATGGCAATAGAGGCAGTTTAAGTTACAGGCCGGGGTGAGGCTTACCCGGAGGTTCGTGACCGGCCGGTTAAACGGATCCTTCAGTCTCATGCATACTCACGAAATGCTTGGCGATGATGTAGACCTCGGAGCTCCCTTTCCGGGTCGTCCGGGTCCGGTAGACGCGGACCGAGAGGAAGTGATCCCGGACCCTCTCGAGGAGGAGGTTGAAGTCCTCCCCCTGGAAGGACTTGACCAGGAAGTTTCCCCCCGGCTTGAGCACACCGCAAGAAAAGGCCAGGGCTTCCTCGCCGAGAGCTATTGAACGGGCCTGGTCGTAGGAACGATGCCCTGACAACTTCGGGGCGGCGTCTGACAGGACCACATTGACTGTTCCGAGGAGCGATCCCACCTCCCCCGGCAGGGTCCCATCCGTGAAATCGGCAGAAATGGTCCTGACACCCTCGAGATGAGCGATGGGGGAGAGATCTATCCCGAGCACCAGACCTTCTGTGATCTCCCTTACCACCTGGAGCCAGCTCCCGGGGGCTGCCCCCAGGTCCACAACGTTGTCGCTCCCGCGGATGAGGTGATATCGTTCCTGTATGTCGATCAGCTTATAGGCGGCCCGGGAACGGTAACCTTCCCGTATCGCCCGGCTGTAGGCACCATCCCTGCCCCATTGCGAACCCATTCTTCCCCTTCTCCAAATTTAGAAGCCCCTTCTTTCCGCGATAAAAAGCAGATATTATTAAAAATATTGCGGCATAGTGTATACTGGAGTATATAAGGGGTGTATGATGTTAAAAGCAACGATTGATGCAGATATTTTAAAGGAATCCATCGACGCCTTGTCAGCCCTGGTCACCGAGTGCCGGCTCCATACCGATGAGAACGGCATGAGCACCAGGGCCGTCGATACCGCCAACGTGGCCATGGTCTCTCTCACCCTCAAGAAGGAGGCCTTCGAGAGCTACTCGTCCGGCAAGAACGAACTCGGGCTCGACATCGCAAAGCTCAAGAATATCTTTGGTATGATGGGGAAGAATGACATGATCACCCTCGAGCTCCCGGAGAACAGCCACAAGCTGCAGGTGAGTTTCGAAGGCTATCGTTACTCCATCACCCTCCTCGATCCCAACACCATACGGAAGGACCCGAACCCCCCTAACATCGATCTCCCCGGAAAGGTCGTTCTCGCGGGAACCGACCTGAATAATGCCATCAAGGCCGCGACGGTGGTGTCGGACAAGATCGCGCTTGCCATCGATCCATCGAAGCAGACATTTTCCATGACCGCCGAAGGGGATACTGACCATATCCGCCGCGAGTTCGGCAAGAGCGAGGTCAATTTCATCAACGGCGTCGAGGCCCGGTCGCTCTTCTCCCTTGATTACTTAAAAGATATGGGCAAGGTCATGAGCAGGGCGGCCGAGGTCGAGGTCTCGCTCGGGATCGACCACCCTGCCAAGTTCTCATTCTTCATCGCCATGGGCAACGGCCACGTGGAATATCTCCTCGCACCCCGGATCGAGGCCGACTGAATGAGGGTCGCCCTTGAACTGAAAGACTTTTCAAAATACCCTTTTTTAAAAGAGTCCCAGGAGTTCATGGGCAGGGATACCGAAGCCATCGACCAGTTCCTTCTCTCCACCGCTGGAAAAGTTGCTGTCCGCCATGCCATGGACCGGATACGGGCCGCGCTCAGGCCCCGGGGAACCGTTTTATCTGAGGCTGAACTGCCTGCTGACAGCCTCGGGGTGAAGATGGCTGTCTCCGGCTATGTGCTGGCCCGGATCATCATCTCCTGCGCACGGGACCGGGGCCTGGCTGAGAGGCTGGCACGGTATGAGGCGCAGAGGGCCTACGCTCTCCTCCTCGATGAGAATCCGGAGACCCGTGACTTCGTCGCCGCAGGTGTCGGCATGGAAATGGCAGGGTCGTCCCTCTCTGTCACCCGGTATGTTGAAGTGGTGGCCGGCCTCCACGAAGAACGGTGGAGGCTGGTGAACCGTGACGTCCATGCCGGACAGGTGCGGGTCACTCCGGAAGAGATAGACGAACTCCTCCGGGAGCGGATCAGGGTGATACTCGAACGGCAGCTGCCCCTGAAGGTACCCGGGAAGGTGTGCGGGATGCTGCAGCAGCAGACCGACGAAGTGACCGCGGCCTTCCGGGCGAGCATCCTCGAACAGTTCGGGGCAGTCGAGGAGAGCTGCTTTCCCCCCTGCATCCAGGCTCTTGTCGCCGCCCTGACCGGCGGGACCAATATGCCTCACCAGGGCAGGTTCGCCCTCACCGCCTTCCTCCATAACATCGGCATGAACCCGGCCGAGATCATAGCCCTTTTCTGCCGGGCACCGGACTTTGACCTCCAGAAGACCCAGTACCAGGTCGAGCATATCTCGGGACGGGGGGGGACCGAGTACACGGCACCGTCCTGTGCGGCTATGCGGACCTTCGGCATCTGTGTTGGGAGCGATGCCCTCTGCGAACGGGTGAGCCACCCGCTCAGTTACTACCGGAAAAAGAAGAAGCCGGAGAAGAAGCCGGAGCCTACGTGAGCTTCTCGATGGTGTAGTACCCGGCGGCACCCATCGCCAGAAGGAAACCGAGCAGGGCCAGGAGGTACCCGATTCCCGGTGCCATGGCGGCCGGAAGGGTAAAAATCAGAACCATGAAGATAACGAAGGCGGCAGCTGCGGCGAGCAGGTCCCGAAGCCTTGGATCCATGCTGTTATGTTAACGGTGAAGGGAGATATCTGTATCCTTCCTCTGGCCGGCTCTCTTCTCCCGGGAGCGGCCTTCGAAGTCGTCGGATACGGGCCCGGGTGCAGGAAGAGATTTATTCCTTTCCTTTCAGATTAGTTCTGACGCATGACAGAGGACGCGCGTGAGGCCGTGCTCGCTTTGCTCCAGGCCGCGGTCGGCCAGCTGGAACAGACCATGCACGCCGGCCTCATCCCGGAAGTCGGGACCAACATTGCCTATGCCCTCCCCTATGCACGCGATAGGGACGATGTAGCGGCAGTGGAGGGCAGGATTGTCCGGCTCGGCGACCGGCCTCACCCGGTCGGGTCGGTGGCCTTCGGCGCGAGTGACCATATTGCGACAATAGTGCTCACCGCCATGAGGTTTGATCCCTCCATCAGGAGCGCCGCGAATATCCGCTACTCGCCGGAGCTTATCGCTGTGCTCGAGGATCTCTTTCTCGAGATCTGTTCGTTTGACAGGACCCGGGAGCCCCCCGGCGTCCGAACCATGGACTGGGGGGTCGCCTCGTGTTGCAGGAACGGGGTTCCGGACATCATCTTTGACCGGGGAGCGGTGGGAAAAGAGCCGATGGTCCGGATCCTCGCCGAGAAACCGGCCGATGTTGCGGCTATCATCGGCCGTATAGGCACCCGGGTCGGCAGGATCTCCGGCGAATGATCCGGCTGCCAAAAATATATTAACGTCCCGGGCCGCATACTAGAAGAAGCATGGGAATTAAGCCGACCTATATAAAGGCCCTCGGACTGGAGCTGCTGGAGAACTACGGGAACCGTTTCTCCAACAATTTTGACGAGAACAAGCAGATCGTTGCCGAGGTCACCACCATCGAGAGCAAGAGGGTAAGGAACCGGGTCGCCGGTTATGTCACAAGAAAAGTAAATACGGGAAGACACTGATAACCCTCTTGTATGTTCGAGGGAGTCCTTCCGGCAATTGTCACTCCTTTTCGCAGAAATCTTGCTCTGGACCTTGACCTTGACGGTCTTGAGTCCAACCTGGAATTTCTCATCGAGAACGGAGTGCACGGTGTCGTTCCGTGCGGATCGACCGGCGAATCGGCAACCCTCTCCTTTGAGGAGCACGAGCTGGTCATCGAGAAGACGATCGAGGTGGTGAACGGGAGAGTCCCGGTCATCGCCGGGACCGGGTCCAATAACACCGCCGAGGCGGTCCGTTTCACCAAAGCGGCCAAGGATCTCGGGGCAGACGGGGTCCTGGTCATCAGCCCCTACTACAACAAGCCCAACCGATCAGGACTGGTCAAGCACTACACCATCCTCGCCGACATTGACATCCCGGTGATCATGTACAATGTCCCGGGGAGAACCGGTCAGAACCTCAGCCCCGAACTGGTGACGGAGCTGGCCCGGCACCCGAATATCGTCGGTATCAAGGAGGCTTCCGGGGACATCGGGCAGATCTCACGGATCATCGAGTCGACTCTCGACGAGGAATTCGTGGTGATCTCCGGGGATGACAACCTGACCTTCCCCATCCTCGCCCTCGGTGGGAGCGGGGTCATCTCGGTTGCTGCCAACGTCGAACCGGGAAGGATGGTGGCCATGTTCGATGCCTTCTGCGAAGGGGACTTTGAGACCGCGCTCGACCTCCACTACGAGCTCTCGCCCCTCTTCCGGTCGATGTTCATCGATACGAATCCCATCCCGGTGAAGAAGGCGGTCGAGCTCCGGGGCATGGCCGGCGGACCGGTCAGGCTCCCGCTCGATGAGCTCGACGGGACAAAGACAGAGCAGCTCCGGGAGGTTCTCGGATCCTATGATTAAGGTGGTGGTCTGCGGGGCGCATGGGCGGATGGGATCGACCATCGGGAGACTGGTCAACGAAGCAGCGGATATGGAACTGGTGGGCGGGGTCGATCTCAAGCAGGGATCTTTTTACGGCGCTCCCGTGGTGGAGACCGGGGAGCTGGCCTCACTCCTCTCCCGAACGAAGCCGGAGGTTCTGATCGACTTCACGGCACCGGCTGCAGCGGTGGCCAACGTGAAACTCGCTGCCAAAAACGGCACGGCGCTCGTGGTGGGCACCACGGGGTTCTCTCCTGAACAGAGAGAGGAGATGGCCCGGGCTGTCGAAGGGAAGGTCCCGGCGGTCATCTCCAGCAACTTCTCGATCGGGGTCAATATCTTCTGGCAGCTCCTCCGCGAGGCTGCCCGGCTCCTGCCCGACTACGACATCGAAGTCCTCGAAGCCCATCACCGGTACAAGAAGGACGCCCCGAGCGGGACGGCCAAGACCATCCTTCAGATCCTTGACGAGGAACTTGGCAGAAGGGAGAAGAAGTACGGCCGCGAGGGAATGGCAGAGAGGGGAAAGGAGATCGGTGTCCATGTGATCCGGGGTGGAGACATCGTGGGGGACCATACGGTGCTCTTCTCCGGAAACTTCGAGACCATCGAGCTCTCCCACCGCGCCTATGACCGGTCGGTCTTTGCACAGGGAGCTCTCCTGGCCACCCGCTGGGTGGTCGGAAAGAGACCCGGCATCCATGGCATGGACGAGGTCCTTGCCTTGGGAAAGCAGCGTTGATCAGATCCAAACTTTTTTCTTTCTTCCTCGTTAAACGGGTACGCTGACAATGACTGCAAAAGTTGACATAGACAAGTGTACCGGCTGCGAGACCTGCGTCGACGAGTGTCCCGCAGTGGCGATCACCATCGAGAAGGAGAAGGCAAAGGTGGACAAGGACCTCTGCGTGGACTGCGAGAGTTGTGTCGACGTCTGCCCTTCTGAAGCCATCTCCATGGAATAAAAACCAAACTCTTTAATTACTCCGACGTATAACTGCTTTTTACGTATGATCAATGTCGGAGTTCTTGGTGCTACCGGAGCAGTCGGGCAGCGGTTCGTCCAGCTCCTGGCCGAGCATCCCTGGTTTAACCTGACGACGCTGACGGCCTCAGAGCGTAGCGCAGGGAAACTGTACCGCGATGTGGTGAAATGGCGCCTTGATGTCCCGTTCCCGGAGAAAGCCGGCGGGATCCGGGTCAGCCCCACCTCTGTCGGGAGTCTGAAGGATGTCGACCTGGTATTCTCGGCCCTCCCGGCCGAGATTGCCGGCGAGGTCGAGTCCTCGTGTGCGGACTTCGGCCTGGCCGTCTGCAGCAATGCCAGTTCTCACCGGATGGAGGAGAATGTCCCCCTGGTTGTCACCGAGGTGAACCCCGATCACCTGGGGTTGATCGATGCCCAGCGGGATGCAGGCCGGGACGGTTTCATCGTGACCAACCCCAACTGCTCAACCATCGTGATGACCATGGCCCTGGCGCCGCTCCGGAACCTGGCGTTTTCAGACGTCCGGGTAGCAACCATGCAGGCTGTGTCCGGTGCAGGTTTCGAGGGTGTCCCGGCCATGGGGATCTTTGACAACGTGATCCCCTACATCGGGCAGGAGGAGCAGAAGATGGAGACCGAGACCCTCAAGATCATGGGGACTCTCGAAGCTGGAAAGATCAGGCCGGCCCCGTTCAAGGTGAGCGCCAGCTGCCACCGGGTGCCGGTTATCGATGGCCATACCATGGCCGTCTGGATCGATATCCGGGAGTCTGTCGACTGGGTGAAGCAGACCTTCCAGAGATACAAGCCCCTGGTCTCAGGACTCCCCAGCCAGCCCGAACACTCTGTGCTCTTTATGGAGGAACCAGACCGGCCACAGCCGCGCCTCGACCGGATGCGGGGGAACGGAATGACGGTCTGCGTCGGGCGCCTTCGTGAAGGCATCAGGTTCATAACCCTGGGGCACAACACTATCCGTGGTGCAGCAGGCGCATCCGTACTGAACGCAGAACTGATCTACACTAAGAAGTACATCTGAACGTGATATCCATGCTCAAGGACAACACAGTATTCGTGGGTAACAAGCCGGTCATGAACTACGTACTCGCCGTCGTTACCCAGTTCAACAACGGAGCTTCCGAAGTGGCCATCAAGGCCCGGGGCCGGGCCATCTCCCGGGCGGTTGATACCGCGGAGATCGCCCTGAACCGTTTCCTCGAGAACGCGAGCAAGAAAGAGATCTCCACATCGACCGAGGTTATCGATACCGACAGCGGCAAGACCAATGTCTCCAGTATCGAGATCGTGCTGGTAAACAACAAGCAGTAAATACATTTTTCAGGGAGCCAAAACGGGGCCCGCCCGACGCCGTCGTTCAGCTAACTCCCTGGTTAAATCCCTGGCTGCGAGGGTATAGTCCTATACCAGAAAGGATATATGAGCTGACCTGTCACGTACTATGCAATGAAGGGCTATGTCATCGCGGTGTGCCTTATTTTTCTTGCCGTCGCCGTGATTCCCGCATCAGCTGCGAATAACGATAAATACGGGTATATCACCATCGAGGCGGTCGACATCAGTCTCGAGGGGAGCAAGGCCACCATAACCATGGACTATACCCTCGATGAGCCGACCCGGGTCATTGTTCTCCTTCTCGGAAAGCAGGACCTGAAAAACCGGCTGCTCACTGTGCTCAACTACGATGACGCCGAGGTGAAGTCGATTGACCTCAACCGTGCCGAGCTCGTGGTCGACGACGTCTCGTACTCCTATGGCAGGGGCGTGTACTGGTTCCCGGAACATGTCTTCAACGTGGTTGTGCCGAGCCTCCGGGTCACGACCCCTCAGGTGGAGCGGGAGTACTCTTCTGTCGAAGGTATCCCGAACGGCATTGGTTACTTTGACAGCTGAGGTTCTGTCATTGAACCACCCGGTTTTATCCTTGATACGGCAGGTCCCGGCTGCGTGACATTTTTTTACCCCTGCGTCCAATACAGTGCTATTCTTCATTCAGAGGGATTTGATACCGATGAAAAAAGCAACCTCTCTCCTCGCGGTGGCTCTCCTCGCAGGCCTCCTCTGCATGGTCTCGGCCTGCATGGCCAGCGAGATCAATGCCGGGGAGGGTGACAACGGCAGGGTGGTCTCTGCCCGGACGAGCGACGTCATCGTCGTCAGCCTCCCGGAGAACCCGAGCACCGGGTACCTGTGGGACATGAAGGCAACCCCGGGCCTGATGCTCGTTTCAAACACCTTCGTCCGTTCACCGACCAAGTATATCGGGGGCGCAGGGACCCGCATCTGGAGGTACCAGGTCGCGGGGGCCGGCACCCAGTCGATGACCGGCTCCTATCACAGGCCCTGGCTGCCGGCCTCTCCAACCGACCGGAAGTATAGTTTCTCGGTCCAGGTCGATGGCCAGACTCCGGCGACACCGACCGGCTCCTGCCCGTACGGCATCTGCAAGCCGGGATTCGGGGGCAGCGGAACCGGCCTGAAGTCGAAGAGCACGATCTTCTTCTGATACTTACCAAGACACTTTTTTTGAAGGTTGCTGTCAAAGCCGTTTTACTGCAAAATATTTTATCGTCTGAAACTTGATTTGTTCCCCTCGTGATCCCCACGAAAAATAATGATTATTGGTTTTATTTCTGGACGATCTGTATGAGATTGCCGCAGGTGTCTTTAAACACCGCCCTCATAACGGGACCCATAACCTGTGTCGGCTCCACGGTAAAGACGACACCGACTGCTTTCAAACGCTGGTATTCCTTTAAAACGTCCTCGACCTCGAACATTGTTGCGGGAATACTCTGCCCAAAAATCGCCTCCTGGTACGTCTTCGCGGCCGGGTTGTCGTTTGGTTCAAGCAAAAGTTCAATCCCTTCCGGCTGATCCGGCGAGACGACCGTCAGCCATCTGTACTCCCCCGCTGTAACATCCTGCTTTTTCACAAAGCCCAGAACTTCCGTATAAAAATGAAGAGCTTTGTCCTGATCGTCTACGAACACGCTGGTGAGTATAATTTTCATAGGCTCTCACTTGGTTAAGAAGGTAATATTTTTTTGTACGCTTAATTATCCCGTCAGGATTGCAGACCTTCCCTCCAACTCTTTTTTCAATCAATATATTTCTGCCCTCCGGCAGGCGGTGTGAAAAAGCAAGTTTTGGGAAAATGAAATCCTAGGCGCAGGCGTTTTTTTTTTTAAAAAGAACTGATTATATCAGCTCGATGATCTCGGGAGCTTCGGGCTCGATGTAACGGTTAAGCAGGTGCTGGATAGCAATTCCGGAGAAAGCAACGATGAGTCCGCCAATGGTCCCGTACAGGATGTAGGAGAGGGCGCTTGCAGTGTCTATCGGGAAGTTCGGTACGTTCGAGACGGCGATGGCATAGGTGCTGGCGCCATAGCTGATCAGGGCCACCGCCGCCATGAAGAAGGGGAAGACGATCACCCGCGAGAGGCTGGAGCGGTCATGGAAGTAGTTATCGATAACGATCCCGACCGAGGCTACGATCCCGGCCAGCCCGAACCAGAGCACAGACCCGTACACAAACAGCAGGATGTAGAGGAGGATACCGGCCTCGGTGTAGTAGAGGAGAATGTCCATCAGCCCCACGACGATTCCTATGATTACCAGCAGGATGCCGGCGATGTAG
>JAJRBS010000097.1 GCA_028679325.1 Methanoregulaceae archaeon
CCTGACCTTCCATGAGAACCTCCGCCGGTCCGATATCACCGAACGGCGTCACTTCGGGGAGACAGGTGAGGAGAAGACGGGGTGGTCCATCAGCGATGTCATGGACGGTATGGTGGCCGGGGACTGGAACGTGCTCTCCGAGATCAACCGGACCGGGGAGGATGTCCAGGCAGAGTTCAATGAACCGCTCGAGAACAAGGCCAAGTCTCTCCACCAGCGGGTGATCCGTGGCCACCCGGATGCCCGGTTCATCGCCACCATCAACCCGGTCAAGAGCGAGGGGAGAGGGATCTACGAAGGGAAGGTGATGAGCGGCGAGTTCGTCAACCGGTTCACGAACAAGGTGCACCTGTGCTACCTGCCGCCCGACGAAGAGTTCGAGGTCCTGAAGGACTACGGACCCCTTGTCGATGACCGGATCATCGATCGCCTTCTGGCGGTGGCAACCGATATCCGCCGGGACTATGCCGAAGAGCACGGCGTTGCCCCTTTCCCGGTCACCACCCGGGCCCTGATCCGGATGGTGCGCCACCTGGAGATGTTCCCGGACGATACCCGGGTGCTCCGTTCCCTGTTCTGGAAGAAGGCCTGCTGGCTCGATGACCGCATCCATCCGCCCATCGCCGTCCGGTTAATAGGGAACCTGCTCGACCTCCACGATATCCGCGACCGGGACGGCCGGTCGCACGAGCGATCCCGCGTCGTTGCCGAGGGAAAAGACCAGGTCCTCCGGGTCGGTGCCGCTTCATGCCCGCTTGGTCCCGGGGGGCCCTATGTTCCCGGAGAGGTCATCGAGGAGGTGCAGCAGAACCTTGCAGACCTGGAATGGATCTTAAAAGACATTGCGCTCGGGGAAAACATCCTCCTCATCGGCGAGGCTGGGGTTGGGAAGAACAAGCTTGAGAGCTACCTTGCGAGCCTGCTCCGGTGGAACCTCCTGGTCGTCGGGATGAGCGGGGAGACAAGAGTCTCTGATCTCCTCACCTACCGGAGTTTTGGCGAGGAGGAGGCAGGGAGGACGGGAGATACCGCCACACTCGGGCTCCAGGCGCTGACCGATGAGGAGCAGCGGTGGATGATCGTGCTTGACGAGGCGAACAAGGCCCAGCAGGGGGTGCTCGTCTCCTTCAATGATCTCCTGCAGGACCGTTTGGTCAGGCTGCCGGGAGGATCCGAAGTCCCGGTCCGTGCCACCATCTGCGTGAATATTAACCCCAACCGGCCCCCCTACGAGGTGAACGACTTCTCGTTCGAGTTCATGGACCGGTTCTCGATCCACACTATCGTCCACCTGCCTCCCGACCAGGCAGTGGATGTGCTGGCAAAGAAGTACCCCCTGGCAGATCCCGACTTCATCCGGGACGTGGTGAACGGGTACTATGCCCTCCATCCCCTCTATTCCGGCGGGGTCCTCTTCGAACCGGTCACCATGCGAAACGAGGAAGCGGCAATCGAGCGGGGTCTTCAGTACCCGCAACTGGCCGGCAACCTGATCGACCTGCTCTGCACGGGATATGGTCCGCGTGATGCCCGGGAGTTAAAAGCCATCCGGAATGTGCTCGAGGCCCAGGGATTTGACCGGAACGTGCTTGCAGCCTCATCGGCACTTCTCACCTACCGATCCACCTGGGAGGCAGACAGGGACAACGAGGAATCGGCCCTTCACCTGGCACAGACCTACCAGGCTATCGGAAAACCGTCCGCGGCCCTTGATGTGTACCGGGAGATGATCTCCCGACATCCCGGCCGGGACTGGATCTTCCATCTCCGCAGTGCGGCGATCCTCCTTTCCGACGGCCTTCTTCCCGCGGCCGAGGCCGAACTCCGGAAAGCCTTCCCGGTCTGTGGTGTTGTAGAGATGGACAGGGAGTACAGGATCCTCTCCCCACGGTTCCGTATCGATGGAGACAGGGCCCGGGTTTCCGTCGAAGCACAGGAACTGGGGACCGGCGGAGCGGCACTGATCGTCTCCTGTCCGGATGACCGCCCTGCCTCTGCCATCAATCGCCTGTCCGGGAGCTACCATCTCTCATCGGTCATTGAGGAGGAGGGTCTCTGCATCTACATCCGTCCTGGCGGGGAAGAGGGGGCAGAATCGCACGCTTCCGCAGGCAAAAGACCCCTGAGCGGCCTTGTCCGGGAAATCACCCAGCTGGTCGGGTCCGGGCATGGTCTCCTCTCCCGGGCCTGCGAGCTCCCCTCGCCGCCCTGGGGAAAGGCCCGGTGCCGGGCCGGGAGGCTTTCGAGGGAGCTCGTGAGGAGAGGGGAGACGATCCGGTTCATTGTGCAGGAAGGAAATGGGTGGTCAATCGAGGGAAGCGATTCCCTGACGATCGGATGGAAAGGGACGGAGGGATCCGGGGAGTTCTTCTTCAGCCGTCCCGGTGGATCGGAGGCGTGTCTCCCGTCTGCGGCCGATCCGTTTGTCACCATCGGATGGCGTGACGCTTCACCGGCAGTCTGCCTCGTCCTGTCCGGAGAACTGCCGGTGCCGGTTGAATGGCGGTCCGGGGCAGGGGGAGACCTGGCGGTCCTGACATCCGAATCGTTCCGAAAAGAGATCCTCTCCCCTCTCTTCGCCTCGCTTCTTCCCCGGTTGCAGCAGCTCTTCCGGTACTCCCGTCCCCTCTCCCGGTCCGTTGTGCCCGGGGCGGGGGATGTCATCTACACGCTGCTCCCGGATTCCCGGATCGGCGTATCAATACTGGTTGAGACGGACGGGATCGAACCTGTCTTTGTGGACCTTACGGCAGGGGATGACCAGGCACATCCCATCCCGGCGATAACTGACCGGACCACCGGAGTTCACCGGACGCACATCCCCTTCTCTCTGCTCGACGCCTGCCAGGGATGGCAGGACAGGGCCGCTTCCCCGGCCGTCCAGGGTTATCTGAAAGAGCTCCGCGGGTATCTCGCGTCCTCTCTCCTCCTCCGGAACAAGCCCCGCGACCTTCCCTTCGAGGCCCGGGCCCGGGCGGTCCTCACCGGGTACGGGCCGGTTGCCGAACCGGTATCCCCTGAAGGAACGGTCCTTTCGAAGGGCGATGTCCTGGTCCGGACCGGCCCCGGGGCAGCCGATATCCCCCGGTCAGTCTTCATCGTCCGTTTTGTCATGGAAGAGGGCGGAGGGCGCTGGCCACTGGTCCGGGGCTTCTGGCTGGCCGAAGGAAATCCCGTGGCCACCGAGTCGTTCGAGACGATTGCCGGCAATTTTGGCAGGATGGTGGTCGCGGGAGATGATCGGCATGCCCGGCTGATACGGCAGCTGGTCGCGGCCTGCCAGCGGTCGGCCCGGCCCTGGCAGTTCTCCCGGACAGGAAAGCCTTCCGTCTTGGCGGAACGGTTCGAGCTCGACGGCCTGAAAATTGAGCATCACCCAACCGAACGCCGGTTCCGGCTGACGGTCCCTCTTCCCGAGGGGACCCTGGCACTGGAAGAGACCGGGTACCCGACTGATTCGACCCTGGTCAATCCCGGCCGCAGCGAATCGTCAGCATGGACAGGTACGCCGATCATCGAGATCCGGTACCAGCCGGACGAAAGCCGGGTGCTTGTCGTCCTTGAAGACGATTTCCTGGCTTTCCTCCAGCGGAACAGGTTTATCGGCGATGAAACAGTCGCCGTTGCCGGAGAAATCCAGTACATCATTCTTAGCCGTACCGAAGCCTGGGCACGGGGGATGACTTTTCCAAGAGATTAGTTCTTCAGCTGCCGGCTGAGGTGAAGAGCTCAATCTCCTGATCCACTCCGGGCTGCGATCATTCCTGTCGGATGAAAGAGGAAGGTTTATCGCAAGTCATTCTGAATCGATCTTCGATGCGTTGTGCATCAGACATAAGGGGGTATTCATGAGAAAAAGTGGAATCTTTCTTCTGACCATCAGCATTCTTCTGATCGGCATGGTCGCTGCCGATCCAGCAATTCCGAAGGTGAACGAGGTCCAGGGACTCTCGACGTCAACGACCGTGATCGCGGCTGGCAACTTCAACGGGGCTTCCAGTGTCGACCTGACGATCTCTTCCGTCGTGCCGATAACCGGGATTCCCGGCCCGGAGTGGACTAATGATACTGCCATGGAGGGCCCTCCGGCGAACCTGGGTGCAACGATCTACCAGACCGTGTACACCGAGGAAACCCAGAACTCCGAGGTCGGATTTATCTCCTATGACAAGGACCTGGATGTCTCGACCGGGAACAAGGTGAGCGGGCAGTACAATGTCCAGGCCGTCAAGCAGATCACCTATCTCGGTGTTGATGCCTCGTCCCTGGTCACGAACG
>JAJRBS010000115.1 GCA_028679325.1 Methanoregulaceae archaeon
AAGAGCTTCCCAAGACCTACAGCCCTGCAGAGGTGGAAGCCCGGTGGCAGGCCACCTGGCGCGATGAGGACAACTTCTTTGACCCGGACTCGGACCTTCCTCCGTTCATCATCGACACCCCTCCACCCTATCCCACCGGGAGCTTTCATATCGGGAATGCCTTCAACTGGTGCTACATCGATTTCATTGCCCGGTACAAGCGGATGAACGGCTACAACGTCATGTTCCCGCAGGGCTGGGACTGCCACGGGCTCCCGACCGAAGTGAAGGTCGAGGAGATCCATGGCATCACCAAGAACGATGTCCCGCGTGAGGAGTTCCGGGAGATGTGCCGGGAGCTCACCCGGAAGAACATCGAGAAGATGCGCCTGACGCTCCGGACGCTGGGCTTCTCGGTCGACTGGAGCAACGAGTATATCACCATGCTGCCCGGGTACTACCGGAAGACCCAGGCCTCGTTCCTCGCAATGCTCCGGAAGGGCTATATCTACCAGAGCGAGCATCCAGTCAATTTCTGTACCCGGTGCGAGACAGCTATCGCCTTTGCCGAAGTGGCCTATGAGCCCCGCACCACACGCCTCTGCTATTTTGACTTTGACGGCGTGGAGATCGCCACCAGCCGGCCGGAACTCCTGGCAGCCTGCGTGGCGGTCGCCGTCAACCCGGAAGATGCCCGTTACACCTGTCTGAAAGGACGGAGGCTGAAGGTCCCTCTTTTCGGCCACCATGTACCGGTCATCTTCGACCAGGCGGTGGACCCTTCCTTTGGTTCGGGAGCGGTCATGATCTGTACCTTCGGCGACAAACAGGACGTGGTCTGGTGGAAGCAGCACGACCTCGAGCTCCGGAAGGCAATCAGCCGGCAGGGGAGAATGACACCGGTGGCCGGGAAGTACGAGGACCAGAAAAGCGGGGAGTGCCGTGAAGCAGTCCTCGCTGATCTCGAGGAACAGGGACTCCTCCTCCGGCAGGAGGCCCTCGAGCAGCGGGTAGGCACCTGCTGGCGGTGCCGGACACCGATCGAGATCATGAGCGAGCGGCAGTGGTTTGTGAAGATCGTTCCAGACGAGATCCTCGAGGCCGCACGCCAGGTGGCCTGGACCCCGGGACACATGTTCCTCCGGATGGAGAACTGGATAAGCCAGATGGAGTGGGACTGGTGCATCTCCCGCCAGAGGATCTTCGCCACCCCCATTCCGGTCTGGTTCTGCCGGAAGTGCGGGACCATGATCCTCCCCCGGGAGGACGATCTCCCGGTCGACCCCACCATCCAGAGGCCGGACACCGTCTGCCCGAAGTGCGGATCGTCCGAGGTGACTGGTGAGGAGGACGTCCTCGATACCTGGATGGACTCCTCTATCTCTGTGTTAAACGTTACCGGCTGGGATGGCGGGGCTGCCCCGGAAATTTTCCCGGCCCAGCTCCGTCCCCAGGGGCATGATATCATCAGGACATGGGCGTTTTATACCATCCTCCGGTCGGTGGCCCTGACCGGACAGAAACCCTGGGACGATATTCTGGTCAACGGCATGGTGCTCGGCGAAGACGGATTCAAGATGAGCAAGAGCAGGGGAAATATCATCTCTCCTGAAGAGATCGTTGCCGAGCACGGGGCAGACGCTTTCCGCCAGTGGGCTGCGGCCGGAGCAGCCACCGGATCAGACATCATGTTTTCCTGGAACGACGTGGTCGCCGCCTCGCGCTTCCAGACCAAGCTCTGGAACATCGCCCGCTTCGTGCTGATCCAGCTCGGAAAGAGGGAGTTTGACAAAAAGGCCCCTCCCCGCCTTCTCGCCGACCGGTGGCTGCTTGCCGAGCTCTCGCAGGCTAGCTCCGACGTGACAGTCGCCATGGACATGTACCAGTTCGACCGGGCCCTGAAGATCCTCCGGGAGTTCTCTTGGGATATCCTCGCCGACAACTACATCGAGCTCGCGAAAGGCCGGCTCTATTCCGAAGGATCTGACCGAGACGGGGCCTGCCGGGCCCTCCGGGAGACTCTTGATGCACTCTGCCGGCTCCTGGCCCCGTTTGCCCCCCACTTTGCCGAAGAGGTCTTCTCCCGCCTTGGAGAAGAGAGCGTACACCAAAAGACCTGGCCGCGGCCTGCCTGGCATGACGAAAACGCCCTTGCCGAAGGCAGGCTCCTGGTCCGCCTGGCAGCAGAGATCCGGCGCTACAAGCACGAGCAGGGGCTGGCCCTCAATGCCCCGATGGGAAAGGTCACGATCTTCAATGCAGGGACAGGAGATGATGGTGGGGACCTGTCCCGGGCCCTGAATGCCGTGATCGAGTGGAGGCAGGATACATCTGCGCTCGAGAGGAGGCCGGGAGAAGTGACCTTCAACATGGCGATCATCGGCCCGGCTCTCCGGAAAGATGCTCCGGCCTTCATGGCCGCTGTCCGGGCAATGCCTACTGAGGAGGTCTCACGGGGGCCGGCGACGGTCAGGGCTGGCGGCAGGGATATCCCGGTCCCACCCGGATCCTACGAGCTCCGGACTGAATATCTCGTCGAGGGTGAGAAGGTGGACGTGATCACCGTTGACGACGTGATCGTGACCGTTCGTAAAAATCCCTGATGCTCCCGGCTACGAAGGC
>JAJRBS010000135.1 GCA_028679325.1 Methanoregulaceae archaeon
GTCGGGGCTACGGCCTGCGTATTGAGAGGAAATCTGACCATCAGTGATGAGTGATCCCACCGGCGCCTAAAAAATCACATCTTAAGGCTGATTCCAATTTTCTTGGGAATATTCAAATATCGGTGTGTCAGTACTTCCCCTTCATTGAGGATATCATGAACGGCATGAAATGGGATTGGATTGATCTCCTTATTCTTTTCAGCATTATCATCACCGTCCTTGTCACGATAGTGACATATGAAGAGGCCCGGTGGGTCGGGCATGCGGTGGCAGGATCCTTCAGTCTCATTCTCATGGTCATCATCATGACAACCGGAGGGATGCTCACCGGCCGTTTGCGGAGAAGGGAAAACGTCCGGATCTTCCCCTTACATAGAAAGGTGAGCATCTGGTTCAGTCTCTATGTCATAGGAGTCTTCTTTTTCGGCCTGGCTGTCACGGCAAGCCACGGTGAACCCGTACTGACCAGCGTCCATGGTCTCTTCGGGCTTGTGGTTGCCGTCCTTGCCGCTGCTCAGGTGATGCCGAGCCTCATCATACGAAACCGGGCGCCCCTGAAAGGAGCCCACCGGATCATAGGGTATCTCCTCGCACCATTTCTCACCCTCCAGGTCATTATCGGAGTTTATGCTGCGGTGATCGGAACGGGACGAGAGGTTGCATTGCTGCATTCCCTCATCGGGGGTATCTCTCTTCTGTTATTCGCCTGGATCATCGTGGAGATTCGATATCCCGGGCCGAAGAGTCCGGACCGTGCTGCAATTGCCGGATACATCGCCGCCCTTTTAAACGTCATCGGGTGCTGGATTATTGGTGGTTATAATTACCTGACCGTCTACCGGGGGAACATTCGCGGAATCATTCTTTCAGGCCCGCAGCCCTGGGCGCACGAGATTGTTATGGAGGCCAAAGAACACATCTTCCTATTCCTTCCAGTAGTCTCGATCATGCTTGCCCTTGGTCTTTACACCGTCACACGGGACAGGGCATTGATGGAGGAGGCCCAGATCCGGAAAGCCCTGATCGTCACCGCAGGACTGGCCTTCTTCATGGTCATCCTCATGTTCGTCATGGGTTCGACGATATCGAACGCGGCCCTCGCGGCTCAGGGAGGAGAACAATGAGGCCATCGGGGGTAGTTCGCTTTACATCTTATTGTATTGCAGCAACAGTCACCATTTTCCTGATAGGCCTCCTGACGATTGTTCACGAGTATTCGGGACAGTTCCGCCAGATTCTTGTCTCACTTACCGGTCATCACTGGACCACGATGAGCATTCTTACGGGCCTCATTTTTATAGGGCTTATCTTCATCTTCTCCGTTGCATCGCGATCAGAAAGGATTGCAGAGTGGATGAAGGCAGATAAACCATTTTTATGGTCGGTTCTCCTCGTTATCGTCACCTTTCTGATGACAGGCCTGAACCTGGTCGTCTATATCCTGCATTATTTCTAGATAGCCGGAATTTTTCAGGTTTCAGAAGGGAAGGCTTTTCCTGAAAAAATGGGGAGAATTTCATTCCTTCCGGATCATAACGACCCATTCCATGACAGCGAACCCTCCACGGACGAATTTTCCAGGTGCAAATAGATCTGCAACTATTTGACAGCAGAGACCGGGACGACGAGGAACGTGCAGTACCCGTCAGCAATGTTCCGGGTCAAATGCCCTTTACCCGAGGTATCCTCCAGCAGGACAAGATCCCCCGGCCCGAACCGCCTCACCGTCCCATCGGTCGTCTCCATCTCCACTGCCCCAGACATCAGTGCCAGGAACTGCCGGGTTGGGGCGGGGTGCAGTTCGCCAACCCAGCCGGGCTCAAATGTATAGAAACGATACTTCGAGGCGGGGCTGTCCTCAGAGACATAGAACGGGGCAGCGGGTGGTGCTGCACGTGCAAGACTCTGTTCAACCGTTACTGTATCAAAGTGCGTTTCACCCTCTGAGTCCGTGTATATTCTATGATACGTCACATGGGTGAATTTGGGTGAGAAGGTTTGCGTCATGTCTGGTTTTACTCCCTACGGTATGCAGGTTGGGATATGTCTCCCGATGGAATAGAAACAAAACGATGGTGGATAAATGTTTCCACATTATCGAGCAGGTTGTTTGCCCAGTAGTCGATAAATTCCACGGTCTCTTTCTCGTTAAATCCATAATGTCCCAGCATAGAGGCCATGTCCTGTTCGCGATCTGCCGCACGGATGACGAAACCCTCTTTTTTCTGCCACCCGGAATCTGGCACTACGGCTTCATAGAAGAGGAAGTCCCCCGCTCCGTTCAGGCTGTGCCGTTCCTTATCTCCGCCCGCTATCCCCTGCCGGGCTGATATTCAGGTTCAGAGACTATGAAACAGGAGAGTCTTACCCCATCGGATTCGACCATATCATCAATAGATATTACATCGTGAAACCAGGGTGTCCGTGCACCTGGGAGTATTAAATTTCCAATTTTATCCAATTCTTTGCGGACAACCTGTTCAGAATACTACCACTCTGGAAAAAGGGGACTCTAGTAGACTTCCCCCCAGTGCCCAAAAGCTCAAAAATCTCCATGAAATCCCTTGAAAGACCGCGAAGAGATAAGTAGTTAGTCGACGCAAGGACTCGTTACCCGGAAGTGATTGCCGAATGGTCAGCAAATTTTACACCCTCGATGATCTGCCCTATGCGTTCAATGCATTAGAGCCTCATATGTCCGAAGCCCAGCTCCGGTTGCACCATGACAAGCATCATGCAGCATACGTGAACGGCGCCAACGCCATATTTGAGAGGCTGGACAAAGCTCGGCAGGCAGGAATGGACATAGACATGAAGGCCACTCTCAAGGAGTTATCCTTTCAGGCAGGAGGGCATATCCTGCACCAGCTCTTCTGGCAAAATCTGGCCCCCGCCGCGAAGGCTGTCAAAGAGCCGGGCGGTGTTCTGGCGGAAGCCCTGAAGAATGAGTTCGGGTCCTTCGAGCGCTTCAAGAAGGAGTTTTCCTCGGCTGCAGCCAGCACAGAGGGCTCAGGATGGGCGGCGCTTGCAAGGTGTGGCCTGACCGGAAGGCTCCTGATCATGCAGATCGAGAAGCATAATGTGAATGTCTATCCCCAGCTTCGCATCCTGATGGTCCTTGACGTCTGGGAGCATGCCTACTATCTGGACTACAAGAACGAGAGGCCCCGGTTTGTGGAGGCATTCTGGAACATCGTGAACTGGGATGTGGTGAATAAGCGACTGGAGGCGCTTATTAAATAAATGAAAATTAAAATTTTCAGGAGTTGAAAACAACTCAAAAGTGCTGCTATGGGGATTCGAACCCCAGTCGCGGGCGTGAGAGGCCCGCATGATTGGCCGGACTACACTATAGCAGCAGGTGCCCTGATATATTCACCATTGTCTTACTTAAGTGTGTTGATAATTGCCTTTTTCGGGGGATAGTCGCCCGGATTGGTCATTTTCTGAAAAATACGGATGAATCCTGTCAGGCCGCCCCGCCTTCGTCGGGTGGTAAAGGCGACGCACCCTGATCCTCCGCCGGTTTGTGCCTGTCAAATCTCCTCATGACCGACAGCACTGCAGGCATGATGATGATGGCACCGATCAGCGAAAATCCAACAGCGATCAGCGTCGTGACGCCGAAGTTGCTGATGATGGGAAATGTTGCAAGGCACAGCGCTGAGAAGCCGAAGAACGTGGCCAGACCCGAGACCGTGATGGCTGTCCCGATCTTCTGGACGCTCTCCTGGATGGCGGCAAGGTTGTCGGAAAGCCGCTCCTTCTCCTCGGAATACCGTTCCATGACCAGGATGGTGTACTCGGCCGCAACCCCAATGGTCATCGACCCCAGCGTCGCGGTGAGAGGTGTGTAGGGGATGTTCAGGATCCACATCATGACCGCGTTCCAGCCCACGATGAAGACGATCGGGATGATCGGGGTCACAGCGTGCAGGTGCCGGTAGACGACCACCAGGAAGACGAAGACCAGGAGGAAACCGAGGTAGGTCATCATCTCCTTCGATCTGGTCAGCGAGGACATCATCGAGGTGAACAGCTCGAAGTTGCCGGTCGGCGTAATGGTGATACCGGCCGGCGGTTCCAGGAAGGCGATATCGCTGATCATCTGCTGCTTCAGGGTGTCCATGGTCTCCATGCCAAGGTCAGCAGTCCTGAACCGGATCACGCCGCTCATCGAACCGCTGATGTACTGGTCCCGGATACTCTCCGGTATGGTCTCGATCACGGCGTCGAGCTCGGCCTGGGTCTCGGGCATCGTGCCGCCATGATAGGCGAGAACGTAAGTGACGATGCTCGTTGCCCCGGTCAGCTCGGGATGGTGTCCGAGCTCATAGTCCTGGAACTCTGCCATCCACCGGACCGTGGAGAGGTCCGTCACCCGGAGACCCTGGACATAGAAGTCGGCGGTGCTTGTTGCACCCATGATGCGGGTGACCTTGTCGATGTTGATCTTTGCCGGCATGTCCCGGGGGACGAAGGCATTCTCGCTCGTCTGGACAGGGATCGAAGGATCGATCTGGAACCCGACCAGGGCGATGGCGCAGGCTATCAGGATGATAGGCACCGGGTTCTTTGCTATCCGGACAGAAAGATCGGTGAGGAACTGGCCATAGGAGAAAGACCCCTTCTTCGGCTTCTCCGGGATGACAGAGTCGCAGGCATCGGTCCCGACGGCGTAACACTGCTCGGTCTTGGGCAGTTTGGGCTTGTAGTTCAAAAGGAGGCCGAGGGTGGGCATCCCGATGCAGGAGACCCAGTAACAGGTGAAGATACCGATGATGGAGACCAGCCCGAAGGACCGGATCATGGGGACGTTGGAGATGAACATCGCCAGAAATCCCATGCAGGTGGCAAGCATGGCATAGAGCACCGCCGGCCCTGTCCGGGTGACGGTCATGAAGACCGCGTCCGGAAGAGATCCCTTCCGGGCCTCCTCGTCGAACCGGGCATGGAACTGGATGGCATAGTCTATCCCAAGCCCGATGAGAACCGGGAAGGCCCCTATCACCGCCATGTTCAGCTGGATCCCGGTCAATCCCATGAGGCCAAGCGAGGTTGTAAGGCCGACTCCCACGAGGAGGACCGGCATGAACCGGTAGCGGGCATAGGCGAAGAGGATCCCCATCACGAGGACCATCAGGATCATGGCCCCCCCGATGAGAATCCCCATGTTGCTGGTGAGTCCGGCCTGCATCTGCTGCATGAAGGCCGGGCTGCCGGACAGCTCAACCGACAGTCCGGGGGGTTTTTCAATGTCGTCCACGATCGCCTGGACGTTGTCGAGGGCCGAGGTCCGGGTATCGTCCGATAACCCCTGGTCCAGCTGGATCTGGACGAGAGTCAGGATATTTGACGGTACGACAAGGTCGCGTGTTTCCGGTGGCAATGAATCAAGGATTCGATCCACCTCCGCCCGTGAACCGGGCAGTGTTCCGCCGTTGGCAGTCTCGAGGACATCGACGACACCGTACACGGACCTGATGTTCTGCTGCTGCCGGATATCCTCCTCGATGGTGTCGATGTAGGTGAGAACACCCGGGCTCAAAGGGTCGGTTGATTCGATAATGAGAATGATCGAATCCGAACTGAACTGATCAGTATACCTGGCGTACACTAGGCCCTTTGCCGAATTTTTGTCCATGTAGGTCTCGGAACCGGTCTGCATGGACAGATGGGTCATGCCGTACAGGGCGATGCAGAAGACGACGATGACAAGGCCGGCAACAAATCTCGGCCGGCTATTGATCATGCCGGCTATCCCGGTAAAAAACCTGTCAATCATGATGCATACCCGACGGTGTCGTCAGATCACTGCCCTTTTCTCTTCCGGTAGATCAGGTATCCTCCACCGATAACGAGTCCCGCAATCAGCGCGAGGACGAGGGGATTTCCGAGCACCGCGCTTATCCCGGTGGGACTTTCGACAAGGATGGGAACCTTGATCGGGTCTGATATAATGCTGTTTCCGAGTGCGTCCCTGAACCGTACTTCAGAGTCCAGGCCATACTCCTTCTCGGTTGCCGAACCATCGACGGCGATCTCGAAGAAGGCCTCTTTCGCCTCTCCGGGGGCCATTGTTCCCAGGAATGCCGTGTCATCGCTGCTCGTGAACGGGTCCACCGCGCTTATCCGGGCCTGGGCGCTCGAGATGACAACACCGCCGGTATTGGTGTAGACCACCGTGATCACTTCTTTCTGTCCCGGGGAGATCGTGATCGGATCCTGGCTGACGGAGAATTCCACCTTATCCCCTACCGGGATGCCTATCGTGGTCCGGTCGGTGTCGACCGTATCACCCTCGCGGTTCTCGTAGTTGATCGAGATGTCAAGGGGGTAGCTCTTGTTCACCGCATCCTTGCTTACCGATACCTTGAAGGTCGCGGGGATCGCTGCTCCCGCGGGAAAGTCCCCGATGTAGGTGCTGCTGTCCGTCGGGATGACCAGGCTGTTGCCATTCCGGGAGATCTTCAGGATGGCATTCCTCCCGTCCTCCTGGCCGGTATTCCGGACAACGAGGTGCACGTACCCTTCCATTCCCGCGTTCAGGTTGGCAGATTCCGATGAGATGACCGCAAACTGCAGTTCCGGCTTGATCCTGACGGGGATGTCAAGGGTTTCGTTCTTGTCCCGGTACAGGTACTGGATGGTGTCGCTGCCGTACTGGTCCGCCTCCCAGAGGTAGGTATACTGGACGTTTAATGGCAGTTCATACGTCCCTGCTGTCGCATTGCGGGGGATCTTGACCGTGAAACTCACGATGGTGCTGGTCCCACCCTTGAGGTCGCCGATCATCTGGGGGTCGCTCTTGATGATGATGGGGGAGTTTCCGGGGGCGAGCGCGACCACAACCATCTTCGCCGTGTTTGGGAGGTCATCCCTGTCGACAATCCCGGACTGGACGAACTTGAATTCGTTGAGCCCCTCGTTCTGGAGCCGGACAGCGATGACGGCATCGCCTCCCGGTGAAAATTCGTTTATCCCTGCGACGGAAGCCGTCAGCTCGGGGGAGCCTGCCATGTATTTGGTCCCTGCACTTGCGGGGGCCATCATCACACCGGCGAGAACGAGCATTGCCAGTATCCCTGCACCAATCCAACGGGAACGACGGCCCGCTTCCAAAAAAGAGCCGCCTTTCCTGAATGTCACGTTTCCGGTCATCTCTATCTCCTAAAAGTAGTAAATATTTTTACTACAAAATGGCAATATAGTTTCGGAAAAAAACTATAAAAAAGTATTCACTCAAGTAGTAAAATTTTTAACAACCAAAAAAAGATTATCCTCTGGCCATGGAACATCTGAAGGAACGGAACAGCGGAACCCCCGGGGTGGACAGTCTTCCGTCCGACCTGATCAGGTCTC
>JAJRBS010000142.1 GCA_028679325.1 Methanoregulaceae archaeon
AGCACCACCTCAAAGTTGGTGCCGATATCGATGAGCAGCGAGACTTCATCACGTTCTGCCATTCCGGAAGCCAGCACATCGGCAACGATATCACCCCCGATGAAATCGCTCACCGCAGGGAAGACGAAGAGGCCGGCGTTCTCCTTCACTACGAGGCCTGCCCGTACCGCCGCCGAAGTGAGGTAGCGCCTGACGACCGGGACATAGGGTTCCTCGATCATGTAGGCCGGGTCGATGCCCATCAGAATGTGGGTCATGATGGTGTTTCCGGCAACTACCACCTCGTAGATATGTTCGCGGTCGATACCGGCGTTATTGGCGGCCTGGGTAATTGCGATATTGATACTCTCGGCTGCAAGTTCCTGGAGCCGCGAGAGCCCGCCCTTCCGGGCATAATTCACCCGTGACAGAATGTCTTCACCGCAGCTGATCTGCCGGTTGTAGTTCGAGGCAATTCCGAGGACTTTACCGTCAACGAGGCTTCGCACATAGGCGACAATGGTGGTGGTACCGAGGTCTATTGCTACCCCATAGAGGGCTTTCGTGGTATCCCCTCTCTCGACATCGATAAGCCTGTACCCTCCCGGGACCAGGGCAACCGTGGCGGTGATCTTCCACCCGCTTTCCCGCAGCACTCCCGGAATACTCCTGATGACCTCCAGGGGGACGTAGATCTTCCGGTCATCCGGCCCTCCCTGCCGGTTGATGCCCCAGAGGAGCCTGGAGAGGTCCGGGGAGGGGTCATCCAGGCTGGGCGGGGTGAGCTCAAGGAAGTATTTCCAGACGGCAGGGAAGAAACCGGACTCCTGCTCTACGGTTTCGATGAGGATCTGCTGCTCCTGGATGAGCGAGTTCTCGGGGATAAAGACCGATACATTATCGATGATTGTGGTCTGGCAGGCGAGGCAGGCCCCCTGGTCCAGTTCTTCCGGAGAGAAGAAACGGATGAACTGGTCCCGGTCAAACAGGGGACGCCCGCTCTTGACGTAGACGATGCATTTGCCGCATTTCCCCTGTCCTCCGCAGACCACGTTCATGTTGATCCCTGCCTTCTGCGCGGCATCGAGGATCGTTGCCCCGGGGTTCACCTCCACCTTGCGAAACGTAGGAAGAAAGGTCACGGTGGGCATGGCATCACCGCTTCCATTCCTTCTCCAGGTATTCTCCGATCTCAGCCGCGTCCCGGGGTCCCACCAGGACCTTCCATCCTGATGCCTCTTCGATCCGACCCGAGAGCGGTGCGGCATAACCGGGGATGATGAGGGAACGGTGGGAAACCTCCTTTTCCAGGCTGAACTTCTTCAGCGATTCTGCCACCAGGGTCTCGTTGAGCTTGCCCGATGCCACGGCTGTCAGGACCGAGAGCCCCTCGGTATCGACAATCACCATGAAGCAGGGAATTCGTGCCGCTTCCAGGTATCCCTGGAGGGTGAAAAAGGTGAGTGAGAAGTTGACCGTCAGAAGGACCGGGGAGTCCGGTCCGGGGGTTCCAAGCCGGTAGATCCCCGGGGTCATCTGGATAGGTTTCTGGGGGTCGGTGTAGATGTTCTGCCGGAGGGTCAGGAAGGCGAGGAGACTGGCCTGATCCGGGTTTTCCAGGACGAGGACGGATGCGAACCGCAGGATGCCGGTGACAATCGCTGCCTCCTGCATCCCTGTTGCCGCTGCATCAAGGAAGACGGGGTACCCAAGAGATGGGGTGGAGCGGGTGATCGCCTGCTGCCGTATTGCGGTCGAAATGTTCTGGAACTGGTGGAGAGATGGCGCAGCCGGATCGAGTACCAGGTTCTGCACACCCCTTCCCTTACAGCGCTCCACGAGGTCCGGCAACCGTCCCGGGTCATCGGCCTTCACCACAAGGGGACAGCCATAGTCCCTGGCAAGATTGCACATTGTTTCATCGGTCTTCTCTGTAGCTGCATAGATAAGGGGACGAAAGTGGCCGCAGACAGCGAGCCCCTGTTCCATGACTGCAGGATCTTCTGCCATGAGTACCTCGGGGAGGTCGGCGACCTCCTCGACGGCCTCTACTGCCGTGCGGAAGGCTGCAGGGTCACCACTCAGGTGACGGATGGCCACCCCGCTCAGCCGCTGGTCGGTCCCTACCCGGACTACCACCGTGTCACGGACCCGTGCCACGACCTCCTGGATCCGATCCCTGGTCCAGAGGTCGGATACCGCTACCATCATCCCGGGGGGATGGTAGAACGTCTTCTCGTGGCGGAACTGGACCATCTCTTCACCGATGGGAAAAGACCGCTCTCCTACCCCGACCTTCACCAGCCGGATGGGGGGGCGGGTGGAGGAACCGAGGATATCCCGGGCCTGGTCATCCAGATAGGGGCAGCGGTCCACGTCGCCTTTGCCACTGGCGAGTTTCATGGCGAAAGTGAGGCAGGTGGGATCCCCGCACTCCTTGCAGTTCTTGCGGGGCAGGAGCTTGTAGATATCGAGGGCTTTCAGTGGCATGGTTTTACCTCACCCCGCCCCAGAGGGCATCGATAGCTTCCTGGAGCAGCAGTATTGTCTGCGGATGCCGGACACATACGATGGAGGCTCCTGCAAGGGCAGAGGAGAGTGCGGTATAGAACTCCCAGGTTACCGCCACCCGCTGGGAAATTCCCGGGTCCGCCTCCCGGACCTCCCTGACGGTCAGGGTATCGGGAGCGCCGCTGATGAT
>JAJRBS010000160.1 GCA_028679325.1 Methanoregulaceae archaeon
GTATCCAGTCTGACCCCGTTTGACGGCAGGTTCGGTCCGGTCAGGAAGAGATAGACGGTATCGGCACCAGGTGCAGACCCTGAAAGATAGAGGGTATCTCCGAGTGGCACTGAGACGGCAATCACCGGAAATACAAGGGTCAGGGTGGCTATGAAGAGGAGCAGAAATGCCCGTGACCGCATTAGGAATAGTTTGAATGCGAGCCCATGAAGGTTCGCCCAGGAACACCTGAGCGAAACCTTCATGAAAGTGACCGTTCTATACGGAGACCTATGAAAGACATTGTTGCAACCCGGAAGATGGAGAACGGCATCGCCTGTTACTATGGTGAGACCGGGCGTGAGGGGTTCGAGACCTTCACCTTTGCCGACCTGATCGATATGAAGATCAATGCCCTCGACCTGCTCGATGACCCCCGGAACTACGGGATCGATGAGAAGGAAAGACGGGTGGTCATGAAGAAGTAGATCCTTTTTTCCTTCATTTCCCGGGAATCACCTGTCTGCCTGCAGACCATTCCCAGGGAATAGTTTTTTTGCCCATCCCCGTCCACTGGCGATCAGGGGAACGGCGGTTATGATATGGTGAAATACCGGTGCAATGTCTGTAATACCTTCGAGTACGAACCGAAAAGGGGTAACTCCCTGACCGGCATCAAGCCGGGAACAGAGATCAGGGATTTTCAGCCCGGATGGAGGTGCCCGATCTGCAATTCGGATGCGACACACCTGAAACCCTTACCGGAGGAAAAACCCCACCCTGACCACTACGAAGTGAAGAAATGCCCCTTCTGCGGCCAGAACGTCATCTCTCCGGTCATGCACGGGAAGGAAGAGAACCTCGAATCCTACCTCGGCCCCTGGAGGAGATATGAAGACCGGACCGAGGTCCACATGGACGAGATACATCACATCTCGCGAACCGGGGAGGCCCTCATTGAGCCGATGCGGACCACGCTGCCGGTCATCTCCTGGGACGCCATCCTTATCAAGGGGGCCCAGATCGCAAAGATACCCCTGAACCATGACCTCCCCGTCAATACCCGGACTGTCATCGGGCCGGGTGCAGAAAAGCCCCTGATCATCGAAGTACCTTTCTTTGTCACTCACATGTCCTTCGGGGCACTTTCCCGCGAGGTCAAGATGGCGCTGGCCATGGGGAGTGCTGCTCTGAAGACTGCCATGGGGTCAGGGGAGGGCGGGATACTTCCCGAGGAAAGGGATCTTGCCTACCGCCATATCCTCGAGTATGTACCGAACCGTTACAGCATCACCGATGAGAACCTGAAGGCGGCGGCAGCTGTGGAGATAAAGATCGGCCAGTCCACCTCCCCTGGTCTCGGTGCTCACCTCCCGGCAGAGAAGGTGACCACCGAGATCGCAGCGATCCGGGGCTACCCCGAGAAGACAGACATCATCAGCCCGGCCAGCTATGATGACATCCGGAACCAGGAAGAGCTCGCGAAAAAGATCAGGTGGCTCCGGGAGAAGTCCGGGGGAAAGCCCGTCGGGGTCAAGATCGCGGCCGGGAACATCGAGGCCGATCTGGGAGTCATCATCCCGGCAGGGCCTGACTATATAACCGTGGACGGGAGGCCGGGGGCCACCGGATCGGCCCCGAAATATATCAAGGATTCGACCTCTGTCCCGACCATCTATGCCCTTCACCGGGCACGGAAGTTTATCGACTCCCAAAATGCCCGGGATATCTCGCTGGTGATAACCGGGGGATTCCGGACCTCGGCCGATATTGCCAAGGCCCTGGCCATGGGAGCCGATGCCGTGGCTCTTGGGACTGCTTCCCTGATGGCCTGCGCCTGCCAGCAGTACCGGGTATGCAACACAGGGAAGTGCCCTGTTGGTGTCACCACCCAGGACCCCGAGCTTCGAAAAAGGCTCGAGATCAGCATCTCGGCCCGGAAACTGGAATTGTTCTTCAGGGTCACCCTTGAAGAGCTGAAGGATATCGCCCGGCTCACCGGAAACGACGATGTGCATGCCCTCTCGGTTGCAGACCTCTGCACGGACTCATCCGAGATATCGGGCCACACCTTTATTGAACACGTCTGAAAAATTTCCATCCTTTTCTTTTCAGATCA
This sequence comes from Methanoregulaceae archaeon, assembly GCA_028679325.1. GTDB lineage: Archaea > Halobacteriota > Methanomicrobia > Methanomicrobiales > Methanospirillaceae > UBA9949. The sequence continues at coordinate 2,099 of JAJRBS010000160.1, forward strand.
TGAAGGGATGGAATTCCTGCGAAGGCAAAAGTAAAAGAAGGTTTTTAACTCCGACTCATAGGTGGAAAAAAGAATCCGGAGGCTCTTAACCGTCCGGAGTCTGGAATTCCTTCATAGTCATTGCCATCTGCCGGAGCCGCTGGTCTACCAGGAAGTTGATCGTCCCTTCCTCGAAAGTGCCATCTGCCTTCCGGACTCCTGCCTTTTTCCCGGTAAGAACCTCGATTCCCTCGTCGATGGTGCTGACCGGGTAAATGGTAAATTTCCCTTCCCGCGCTGCCTGGACAAGATCTTCCTTCAGCATGAGGTTCTGCACGTTGCTCGCCGGGATCATGGCCCCCTGCCTGCCGGTGAAACCCCTGGCCTTGCAGACCTCGAAGTAGCCCTCCAGCTTCTCGTTCACCCCGCCGATGGCCTGGACCTCCCCTTTCTGGTTCACCGAGCCGGTGACCGCCAGCGACTGGTTGATGGGTACACCGGAGAGGGCTGACAGGATGGCGTAGAGCTCCGTGCTCGAGGCACTGTCCCCCTCAACCCCCGAGTAGTTCTGCTCGAAAACAAGCCGTGCGGAAAGGGACAGGGGTTTGTCCTGTGCATACCTGCTTGCAAGATACCCGGATATGATCAGGACACCTTTTGTGTGGATCGGCCCTCCCATGGCCGCCTCCCGCTCAATATCGATGATCCCTCCCCTGCCTGCCCCGATGCTGGCTGTCACCCGGGAGGGGGTTCCGAACGCGATGTCTCCGAGCCCGATGACAGATAGCCCATTGACCTGGCCGATCTTGGCTCCATCGGTGTCGATAAGAAAGATCCCTTTCTCGATGTATTCCTGGATCTTCTCCTGTATCATGCTGGAACGATAGCGCTTCTCCTCGATTGCCTTCTGGACGTGGTCGCCGGTGATAAGATCTGTCCCCTCCCCTGTGGCATAGTAGCTTGCCTCCCGGACGATATCGGCCACGAATGAGAACCGGGTCGAGAGCTTGGCCTGATCATCGGCCAGCCGTGAGCCGTACTCAATGATCCTGGCCACGGCAGACTTGTCCAGGTGCTTCAGGTTGAACTTCTCGCTGATGGTGCAGATGTAGGCTGCGTATTTTTTCACGCTCTCCTCGGTCCGGTCCATGCTCGTGTCAAACTCGGCCTTGACCTTGAAGAGCTCGGAGAAGTCCGGATCCTGGGTATAGAGGATCTGGTTGACCTCTGGTGTTCCGATCAGGATCACCTTGAGGTCGAGGGGAATTGGTTCAGGGCGGATGCCCTTGGTGGTGATGAACCCCAACCGCTCCCCGGGCTCTTCAATAGCCGCTTTTCCGGTTTTCAGCGCAGTCTTGAGACCTTCATAGGTGAGCGGAGTCCGGAAGAGATCCTCGACCATCATCACAAGGAAGCCGCCGTTCGCCTTATGGATCGACCCGGATCGGATCATGGTAAAATCTGTTGATATCACCCCGAACTGGACTTCCTTCTCGATCTTCCCGAGCAGGTTCTGGTAGGTTGGAGTCTGCTCAAAGATAACCGGGGCTCCGAGGGAACCTGAATTGTCGACGATGACATTGACCGCATACTTCCGGAATGCCAGCTCCATGAAGAAAGGGCTCTGGAACTGCGGAGGCATCTGCTGTTGTTGCTGGGGGGATATGGGCAGGAACTGGGGCAGGTTATCGACGATGTCCTTCTGGATCGCATCGAGGTAGTCCTTGATCTCGTCAATTTTTGCATATTTATCACGGAGAGCCGCCAGTCGCCGGCCGGTGGCACTCATGGTCACCTCCTTGTTCAGTTTCTCGATGGTCTCGTTCCCGGTCTGTTCAAGGTCGCGAATCTGTCGGAACAGGTCCCGGAGCTCGGCCATCAGCTCCTCCCTCTTCTTCTGGTACTGGGCCTGCTCCTTTTCCGGGAGGGCGAAGAACTCTTCCTGCGGGAGGGGCTTGCCGTCCTTCACCGGTATGGTGAGCAGCCCTGATGGTCCAGGCTGGACTTGGAATCCTTTCTCCTGGCCGCTGGAATCGATCCTGGCGAAAAGCTTGGCACGTTCTTCCTCGATGTCATGGAGAGATGCATTCCGCCGGTTGACATAGTCCTCGCTCTCGAAGACCTTGGGGATGATCCGTTTGGCCTCGTCGATGAAGGAGGCCATATCGG
>JAJRBS010000186.1 GCA_028679325.1 Methanoregulaceae archaeon
TTATTTACTTGCACTACGAAACGAGAAATCATGTCAATATGGGAAGGGGAGCTCCCCCAACCAGCAGTCCGGACTGTTGAAGATATGCGTCCCGTGCTTGCTGACCCCTCATGTACGAGCAGTGGCCCTCTCTATTTTATGTATCGCGATCTGGCGAAATCAGATGTGGACTGGAACTGGTTACACCTCAACAAGCTGCGGTACGATATCACCGTCATCCCCCCTTGTACAATCTGCGGTGAACTGGTGAAGACCAAGGGACATTATCATCCGAACAATCCTGCCGGAACCGGCTATCCCGAGATCTATGAGGTTATTGAAGGCCAGGCGCATTACCTTCTCCAGTCCCGGCGCCATGATGATGTCGTGATGGTCTCTGCATATGCTGGCGACCTTGTCATTATCCCGCCCGGATACGGGCATGTCACCATTAATCCTTCATCTGATACAACGCTCGTCATGGCAAATCTTGTATCAAGAGCATTTGAAAGTGAATATGGACCCTATGAAAAATATCAGGGTGGAGCATATTATGAGATGAGCGATGGAAGAGTACAGAAAAATTCACGATATCCGGATTTACCTCACGTACGCTACATCGGAGCAACCTGTATTGGGGAGATTCACCCGCTCTGCAGGGGTCCTCTCTATAACCTCATCGGGAACAACGAGGCACTCTCCTTCCTCAACTTCCCGGAGAAGTACCTTCCCGTATTTTCCGTTCTGCTCAGAGATTAAGCGCAGCCAGCATTTACTCTCTTTTTATTTCCGGGGTGGGTTTGTGCTTGCTATCTGCTAGGTTCAGATGCCTGAAAAGGCACTAACAACAGCGGTTATCTCCCCGCCCGGACAGTCCTTTCCCGCAGCCATTCCCAGTCGTCCACACCCGGTTCTCCGGGTCTGAGCCTCCACTGCCAGTTCCCTGCCGTTGTCGCGGGCAGATTCATCCTTGCCTCACTCCCAAGGCTGAGGAGGTCCTGGACGGGAATGATCACCACCCGTGCAGGAGAGTCCAGGGCAAGTCCGATCATGTCCTTCGCGATCTCTTCAGCGGTGGGTATCTTCTTGAGAACCGCGGCTATCCGCTCCTTAGTATCCGGATCGGCTTCGGCTTCAAACCATCCCCTCACCGTGTTGTTATCATGAGTCCCGGTATAGAGCACCACGTTCTCACTGATGGCCGCGGGAGCGTGCGGATTATTCGGGTCGCCATCGAACCCGAACTGCAGTACCCGCATGCCCGGCAATGCGAACGCAGCCATCAGCTCCCTTACATCCGGCGTAATCGTCCCGAGGTCCTCAGCGATCAGGGATAGGGACGGGACCCGCATTGCCAGGGAGGAGAGGAGGGCCTTCCCCGGTGCCTGGACCCAGCAGCCTTCCTTCGCAGTCGTTGCCAATGCAGGGATCTCCCAGCAGGCCTGAAGTCCCCGGAAATGATCGAAACGAAGGCAGTCACAGATCCTGGTCAGATGCTCCACGCGATTTACCCACCACGAGAAATCCTGCCGTTCGATCTGGTCCCAGTTGTATACTGGGTTTCCCCACCTCTGCCCGGTTTTACTGAAGTAATCGGGGGGCACCCCGGCAACTTTACAGGGACGTCCTTCACCATCGAGCCGGAACAGATCGCGGTGAGACCAGACGTCTGCGCTCTCGTAGGCCGGGTAGAGAGGGAGATCCCCAATAATCCTAATATTTAGTCTTCTGGCATGACCATGGAGGGTGTCCCACTGGGTGAATGCAAGGTACTGGATATAGCGTTCCTCTTCAAGGGAAGCAGAGAGTTTTTTCCGCTCTATCTCCAGCACCGGGGGTTTTCTGTCACGGATGCCCTCCGGCCATACTGACCAGTCTGTCCCCCTTCTGCGTGAGATGGCTGAAAAGAGAGCGTAGTCCTCGAGCCAGCCCCGGTTCCTGACTATGAAGTCCTCAAAACGGGGATCGTCCCGCCCACAGTGGTTCTGACTGGCTGCAGCCCGGAGTAACTCCTCTTTGTGAGGGGCCCCGTGGAGGAATCCCACATGCGTTTTATCCAGGCTGGAAATCTGGTGATAGTCAATGATCCCATCCTGCACCATGACCTCCGGGCTGATCAACAGGGGGTTGAGGGCAAAGAGCGATATGGCATGGTAGGGGGAGTGGTGGTTCCCGTGGGTCGGATGGAGGGGGAGCACCTGCCAGAATTCCTGTCCTGCGAGGGAAAGCGCAGTAACGAAACTGGTGGCCGCAGGACCAAAGTCCCCTATACCGAACCGGGAAGGCAGGGATGTCACGTGCAGGAGAAGACCTGATACCCTCCGGGAAGTCCTGCAACCGGCCTCATGGCATAGAATGACTGTCCCCTCCTGGAACGCTCACGCCAAGCAGGTGTCCGAGTGACCTGAACTGCTCCCGCCATGCGACTGCTTTCTCGTCCCCTGCCCATATTTCTGATTCCCACGTTTTTGCAGGGTTGTCCCGTACCCCTATGAAGAGATTCTGGAGGTTCCATGCAGGATACTTCATCCCAATCCTCTGGACGATCGTGAGGGTTTTCACTACAGTTTCCAACCGATCAGGATCTTCCGGGTGGCGTACCCAGTCTTCCATAAGCCGGGTGATGAACCGTCCTGACACTGAATGCAACGCCGGGAGTGTATCTGTAATTCCCCAGTCTGACAACGCCGCGACCAGGCGGTGCAGGTCATCTGTGTCAGATTCTTGTGAGGAGAGCAACTCCTCCATCCGGCAGGTAAGCACGTACCGGGCCAGGTGGGTGACCCGGGGATGTGCGAAACGGGGATACATGCCAGTTTCCTCGAGAATAGCATACCGGTCGAAGAGGGTTCCTGCGACTTCATTGAAGGCCCGGGTCATCCTGTCAAGGTGGGAACGCCCAATGAGCCGCCGGCCCGCTGGGGGGAATTCGTCAAGGGGGATAACACGGGGGAACTGGGCCGTCAGCTTCTCTGATGCGGCAGTATACCCCCTCTTCCGGAGGGTTGTGAGGAGGTCCCGTGAGACTTTCGCCGGTTTTCCGGTTGCAAAGGCAAGACCGAGCAGGGCAGTATCCATCCCCTTGCTCATGAAACAGTATGTGATCGGTCTTCCCAGGAGCGAGAGATCGTGAGCAGGAATGAGTTCACCGGAAGAGAGGAATTCCCCCGAAAAGGCATTTGAATGGAGTACGTGTGTTCCTTCCCCTGCACTTTCGATCAACGCGAGGCAGGCAACCTGCTGTTCCGGGGAAAGTATTAAGGGAAGGACACAGTCCCGGTAGACAACACCACCGTCAGGGTACTGCACCCTGTTCCCGCAAATCGCGTAGAGTCGGTCAATGAATGCCTGTTCAAGCAGGGTCCCGGTCCGCTCACGGGCGATCTGGATCGCCCGCGCAGCAAAGCGGAGAACCTGAACTGCTTCGCGATCTGCGATATCATCAAAGAACCAGGCACAGCTGGTCTGCATCGCCAGGCTCTGCCTGGTCATCTCAAGCAGTGCGAGTGCCTTCCCCTGTTCCTCCGGGTCCAATACCCGCCTGGCATGGTCATGGAAGAATTTTTTTATGGATCGAGATGAGCTGTCCCTCAGTAACCCGATACTCTCGTCCCGTGCCAGCCAGGGGTTCTCGAAGAACTCGCCAGCTTCACGGGAAAAGATCTCAGTGAGGGTAAGCGAAAGTTCCTGGATGGCACTGCGCAGGGGCCCCCTCCAGTCGTGGCTCCATCCTACATGCCTCCCTGATTCACAGCCACATCCGCTATCCCACCTCCCTATGCCGTGAGGACAACTCCACGAGGTGCGTTCAACGATCTCGACCTCCCGTTCTGGGGGGTGTTCGGCCAGGTACTTCCCGTAGACGGTGAGGGTGCCGGGAGCAGTCGACTCGAGACGGTCCAGGCACCAGCTGAGCGCCATTTCACCGAAGTGACGGTGATGGCCAAAGGTCTCTCCGTCAGATGCAAAGTGAACAAGCCCTCCATGGGGAGCCGCGGAGAGGAGGCGATCACAGAACCGGTCTCCGTTCAGGAGCAGGTCCCCAAATGCCACCTGCGTGCTAAAAGCAGCGTCCTGGAAAAAGACCGTGATCTCCCCTCCTTCGGGTAAGTGGCAGAGGTACGGCACGGTGGTGTCGATGCTTCCGTTCGTCCAGGAATCCTCTGAAAACGGGCGGGTCCTGCATCCCTGGTGGGGGGAGAGTATAGTAAAAGAGATGCCGTTATCTGCCAGAACCCCGAGTGTATCTGTGTCGACTGCCATCTCAGGGAGCCACATCCCCTCAGGAGTTCTCCCGAACCGGTCGGAAAAATCACGAATTCCCCAACGCACCTCAGTCGCCTTGTCAGCATGGGAGAGGAGGGGCATAATCAGGTGGTGGAAGGGGTGAGCAAGTGCACTGCCATGCCCGGAGAACCGTTCCCGTGCCAGGGTATCTGCACGGAGGATCTCCTCGTACACCACTGGTCGTGCCCGTTCAAGCCATGTGAGCAGGGTCGGACCGAAATCGCAGGAGATGCGGGAGTAGTTGTTGGAGACCTTCCGGATGAGACCTTGCCC
>JAJRBS010000161.1 GCA_028679325.1 Methanoregulaceae archaeon
ATCCCGATCGAGGCCGCCATTGCCAGCGTAGATGCAAAACTCCGCTCCCAGGGCATACGAAACGAGGTCTCCCTCATCGCAAGCGGGGGGATTCGGGAGAGTGCTGACGTTGCCAAGGTCATAGCCCTCGGGGCCGATGCCGTGTACATCGGGACCGCCGCGCTGGTGGCCATGGGATGCAGGGTCTGTGGCACATGTTACCGGGGCCTCTGCCCCTGGGGAATAGCCACGCAGCGCCCTGATCTCGTTGCCCGCCTTGACCCTTCGGTGGCATCGGCCAACGTTGTCAACCTCATCCACGCCTGGACGCTCGAGCTCTCGGAACTGATGGGTGCCGCCGGCATTAACAGCATCGAGAGCCTCCGGGGCAACCGGGACCGGCTCCGGGGCTATCTCCTGGACGAGGCGATAATGCAGGTTCTCGATGTGAAATCGGTGGGGGCCTGAGATTATGGACGCGGTCAGGATAGATGCCCGGTCGATGCACTATACCCCGCTGAACCAGGCCATCCGCAGTGCCGTGGCCGCCGGGGCACGGGAGATAATTCTCGACCATGTCATGGGGCAGAGGTTCATTGCCGATGGACTGAAGGGGGAGGTCACCATCACCATCAATGGGGTACCCGGAGGGGATCTCGGGATGTTTATGAGCGGGCCGACCTGCATCGTTCACGGCAACTGCGAGCATGCCCCCGGGAACACCATGGATGCCGGGAAGATCATCATTCATGGGAACGCCGGGGATGCCGTCGCCCATTCCATGAGGGGCGGAGAGATCTTTGTCAGGGACGATATCGGCTACCGCGGCGGGATACACATGAAACAGTACAGGGACAAGCGACCCGTCCTTGTGGTTGGAGGTTCAGCCCGTGCCTTTCTCGGGGAGTACATGGCAGGGGGGCTTATCCTGGTCCTGGGAAAAGAGTCGGACCGGCCTGAGATAGACCGGGGGATCGGATCCGGGATCCATGGGGGGCATATCCTGATCCGGGGCGGACTGGATGAGGGTGTCCTCGGTGTCGGCGCCAAGCTCTCTCTGGTAGCGGATCAGGGAATGGAGGAGATAGCACCGCTTGTCAGGGAATATTGTGCGTACTTCGGCCTTGATCCCGGACCATTCCTTGAGGACAGGTACCTGAAAGTGGCACCGGCAAGCAGCCGTCCCTTTGCCAGCAAATATACCTGGGAGGTCTGAAGGAATGGAGCGGAAGAGCTATCTGCGCCTCAAGGAAGAGGTCTGGGACCGGGGAATCTGTTCGGGCTGTGGGGCCTGTGTGGCTGTCTGCCCGGCCGATGCCGTTTGCTTCGGTGAAGCGGGCGGCGCACAGTGCCCCCATAACATCGGATACTGCAAGGAAGAGAGTGATGAAGTCCCCTGTGGTGCCTGCTACGAGGCCTGCCCGCGCACGGGCGAGATGCGGGCCCAGGAGATGGGCCCCTTCCAGGAGATCCTGTCAGCGAAAGCCGCGTTTGCCGTTCCCCGGGCCCAGAGCGGGGGCGCGGTCACCGCCCTCCTGGTCAACGCCCTTGAGGAGGGCCTGATCGATGCCGTGGTCACGGTGAGCGAGGACCGCTGGACGCTTCGCCCCTCATCGGTGGTCATCTCCTCTTCCGATGCTCTCATCCACCAGGCGGGGAGCAGGTACAGCTGGTGGGTCCCGCTTGTGGCGGCCCTGAAGACTGCGGTAATCGAGAAGAAATTCCGCCGGATCGCGGTCATCGGTGTACCCTGCGTGGTCCAGGCCGTCGACAGGATCAGGAAGAGCGATCATGAGCTGCTCCGTCCCTACGGAAAGTCAATACGGCTTCTCATCGGTCTGTTCTGCACGGAAAGCTTCGATTACAATGCCCTTGTCGAAGGAAAGCTCAAGAAAGAGTACAAGATCGATACCTGGAAGGTGGATCGGCTCGATGTGAAAGGCAAGCTGGAGGTCAGGATGAGAGACGGGACATCCATCAGCATCCCTGTGCAGGAACTTGAGGCAGCAGTCAGACCCGGATGTCACTACTGCCTGGACCTGACCGCGGTCTTTTCGGACCTGTCAGCTGGCGCCGCGGGTAGCACGGCCGGTTTCACCTCCCTCATTGTCAGGACCGATGTCGGCAGGATGTTTCTTGAGAGTGCGATCAGAAACCAGCGAATCGTTACCGGCCCTGGGCCCGATACCACAGCCATTGAGAAGCTCATCACAAGAAAACTGCAGAAGAACCAGCCGGAAACACCGTAGTTAGCCAGAGGTATGATGCCTCATCACCTATTTTTGGGGAAATCTTCCTGATGTGAACAGGATATCACAGTAAAATACAAAAAGAAGGGAGTATAACCCTTCCCTGATACATTCGGGAGAAGAGAATAAATGAAAAGATCCGGTTATCTTCTACTGCTATGCTGCCTGGTCGCCATTTTTGTCTGCCTGCAGCCCGTCTCCGGGCAGTCCGGCCCGGCGCTCCCCCATGAGTTCTTTGGGAAGGTCTTTGTCGGTGACAGCCCGGCGCCCCTGGGGTTTGAAGTCGAGGCCGTAGGCCCCGGCGTGTACTCCCTTGCGGTCGAGCTTCCCGGGAGGATGATAACTGTCGAAGGAAATCCTGTCTCCACCCAGTCCGGAGGTGTCTACGGAGAGCCCGGGATGTCAACGCAGAAACTCCTCGTCCAGGGTGACGTCGAACCCGGGACCCCTCTCGAGTTTTATGTCGGGGGGGTGAAGGCAGAGGTCTATCCCGTCGCGACAAATGGCCCCTGGAAGGAGAATTACTCCTATTTCCCAGGGGAAATAACGGAACTCAACCTCCGCATTGCCGGACAGCCGTCGGTCGGCCAGACACGGGAGCCGACACCGGTCCAGACCCGTCTTCCGGCATCAGCGGTGGAAGCACTCCTGCCTGAACCCGGTATCGCCACCGGCCGCCCCGTTATGGGGGGCCCGGTGAACCCTCCTGCAGAGGGTAATCCCCCGGGAACAGCCACGGGGACGCAAGTGCAGGGAAATCATACTGTACCTCTCGGAGGACAGGCTCCTCCGGGATCCCCCGGCAGCACACCAGTCATGATGGCCGCTCTCGTCATCCTGATCCTCGTTATCATCGGAGGAGCAATCTACCTCAGGACAAGGAGCCGGTCCGTCCCGGCGGAGGAGAAAACGAGCGAGGAGCCGGAGAAGAAGAAAGAGGATTAAAACTTCCCTACGGCCAGAACCGACCCCATCCTCTCATTTTATTATTGTGGAGCAGAAACTGGCACCCATAAACATAATCGTTCGCTGCTCGGGGAGTGTGACTGGCCGACTGATGCAGGTGCGATTGGGCAGGCTGTCCGGAGTGAAGGGTAGTAAAATTAAAATAACTTATTGTAAAATATACTATACGTTTCCAGACTCACTGAGGGAACTTCGATGAAGAGAAGAACGGTTCAGCGTTTTATGGGGTTTCTGGTGATTGCCACCCTCCTCCTCCCTGCCATCACCTCTTCTGCGATTCCGGCTGTGCAGTCATCCGATATTCACACCCTCTCTCCCGTAAGCCCGAAGTTTGCAAAATGGCTTGAAGATTACAGGGGCGGAGGGCTCGATACCCGGGTGAGCCAGAAGACCCTCGGGTATGTTCCCCCCATCGTGGATCTCTCGCATACGAGGGGGATGCAGATCGAAGGCGGCGCCATCCTGAAGGCGGACACATATTCAAACCTCCTTGCTGCCTACAGCAGTCCGGGAAGTACCCTTGGCGCAGCAACGAGTTCCTCTCTCCCGTCACGGTATGATCTCAGAACCACGGGGAAACTTTCCGCAGTGAAAGACCAGGGCCAGTGCGGGAGCTGCTGGGCCTTTTCCACCCTCGCCTCCCTCGAGTCCACGCTCCTTCCCGGAGAATTTTGGGATTTTTCCGAGAACAACATGAGAAACACCCATGGTTTTGACCTCTCTTCCTGCCAGGGAGGGAACTCTGTCATGGCGGCTGCCTACCTGACCCGCTGGAGCGGGGTCATTCCGGAAACGAGCGACCCCTACTCTCCGGTCTCAAAGATAGCCACGTCCATGACCGTGCCCAATACCGGGGTCGTCAAGCATGTCCAGGAGATCCTCTTTATTCCCGAGAGGAGCGGGTGGTCCGATAACGCGAACATCAAGAAGGCTCTCATTGAGAAAGGGGCAGTCTACTCTTCGGTCCGCTGGGAAGACAGCAACTACCAGGCCGGGACGGCCAGCTATTACTATCCGGGACTAGGTTCGCCGAACCATGCCGTCACCATCGTGGGATGGGACGATTCCTACGACAGGACCCGTTTTTCACCGACCCCACCGGGAAACGGTGCATTCATCGTCAAGAACAGCTGGGGGACTACTTGGGGTGAGGGTGGCTATTTCTATGTCTCCTACTATGACTCGCAGATAGGTAAGGACAACGCGGTTGTCCTCGCCGAGTCTGCCCAGAACTACTACCATATCTACCAGTACGACCCGCTGGGCTGGACAGTCTCCTACGGAGGCGGGAGCGATACGGTTTATTTCGGAAACATCTTCACCGCCCAGGCGGCCGAAAGCCTGACCGCCGTGAGCTTCTATACCCCGACCACGAACACCCAGTACAAGGTCTCGGTGTACAAGAACAACTGGGGCAGCCCTGTTGCCGGCTCAGCCCTGGTGACTGATTCAGGGACCATCGCCGTGCCCGGATACCATACCCTGACCCTCTCAAAACCGGTCAGCCTCAACCAGGGCGAGAAGTTCTCGGTGGTGGTCCGGATGTATACCCCCGGTTACCAGTACCCGGTCGCCCTCGAGTATCCCTATGCCGGCTACTCCTCGCAGGCCACAGCAAAGAGCGGCGAGAGCTTCGTCAGCAACGATGGCATATCGTGGACCGATGTCACTACGGTTTATCGCAACGCGAATGTCTGCCTGAAGGCCTTCACCCGGCAACCGGGACAGGCCACCACGGTGGTTTCTCCTTCATATTCCCCGGCCGCGACACCGACCCCTTCCATGGTGACGGCTGATACCACCCCGCCAACCCTGACCTTCTCTGCCCCATCATCCTACGCCGTCATCACGCCTGGCCAGAGCCTGGCCATAACCTGGTCGGCAACAGACAGCAAGGGAGTCGCCGGCGTGGATATCGACTACTCAACGGACAGCGGAAGAAGTTATAAGGCCATTACTGCGAACCAGGGCAAGACCGGGACGTTCAGCTGGACTGTCCCGAGCACCACGGCGACATCCCTCACCCTGCGGGTGAAGGCAAGGGACATCTCCGGGAATGTGGCGACGGCGTCGAAGATCTGTTTCGTCCGGGCAGCCTCGGCCGCCACCAGCACCGGAAAATCAACCAGCAGCGGCAAGTCCCTCATCGTGCTCATGCCTGGTGAAACAAGAACGGCCCGCACAGTGACCCCTACCCCCACGCTGACCCTTCCGTTATCCGGGTCTGCCGGGACGGAAAAACCATCCCTGTCAGGGTTCTTCTTTTGATCAAGCCTTCCTGCCGGATTCCTCCTTGCTCTATTTTCCATGAGTGAAAGATTCAATGGGAGGGGGCACCCAGTAAATCCTGTACCATGGGAAGACGCACCGCACCGGGATGTATACACTGCAACCGGGGGGCAAAGATGGTCCTTTTCATTACCGGAAGGTGCACGCGAAACTGCTGGTACTGTCCGCTCTCCTCGGAACGACGGGGGCATGACGCGGTGTACGCCAACGAGACGCAGGTGGTCTCGCCCGATGAAGCGGTCGAGGCGGCAAAGAAGATGCAGGCCGAGGGAACGGGAATAACGGGCGGGGAGCCTATGGTCTGCCTGGATCGGGTGATCAGTTTTGCCGGGAGGCTGAAGCACGAGTTTGGTGAGAGTCACCACATCCACCTCTACACAGGGGAAGCGCCCGGTGCGGCCGAACTGAAAAAACTCGAAGGGTTTGTTGACGAGATCAGGATGCACCCCCCGGTCGAAGCGTGGGCCGGGATATCCGGAACTGCCTACCGGGATGCCGCCGTCCTGGCCCGGGAGATGGGTTTTTCCTGCGGGTTCGAGGTCCCCGCCCTTCCGGAAGTGGCGGTTCTTCTCCCTGCCCTCGAGTTCCTGGATTTCCTGACCATCAACGAGCTCGAATGGGGCGAGACGAATGCTGGCGAGATGAGGCGGCGAGGGCTCGTCCCTGATGACCTTACCGGTAATGCCGTGCGACGGTCGCGGGCGTGGGCGGCGGGTATCAGCCGCCACCCGAAGGTGTATTTCTGCAGGTCCCGTGACAAGGACTCTGTACAGCTCCGGAGGCGTCTCATCCGTACGGCACGGACCACGGCCCGGTCGTTCGAAGAGATTACAGCGGATGGCACCGTCATCTACGGCCGCATCGAAGGCACGGTGAAGGTTCCCCCTGGTGTCAGGGCTCTCGGAGAGAAGATGTACGAGGTCAGGGACGGTGGGATCGAGACCGCCTCCTGGGTCCTCTTTGAGCAGGGACAGGCG
>JAJRBS010000074.1 GCA_028679325.1 Methanoregulaceae archaeon
ACTGACACAAGAGCAGCCAAAAAGAAACAGTCGTTCACACAGCCCTGTTTGGGTTCAGTATAAGACTTGGAACCGTTCGGAGCATAGACCGACAGTCCGATGTCCATCCAAGAGGCTTCGGTTCTGTTGTCATTGTTACAAGTTGCCATATCTATCACCTTTGACTGAACATGCCGGCAGATATTGCGCATTTGAGTGATGGGGATCAGGTGCGTGAGCGGGCTATCCTCGCTCTAGGTTTTCTTCCCCTGCCCGGGACTGCCAGAAGACCTTAATGTGAACTTTTCAATACCTGTGGCGTTCATTGAACCTTCTTTGCCAAGGTGACATAAATCTATGCACCTCACTTCTGGATCCATCCAGCGAGGCTCGTTACTCATCAAAATGAAGCTAAATCAGATAGTTCCATATTCATTGCTCATCAACAGATCCTCATACTCAGATATCTATCATGTCCCTCTACATCTCCCTCGACGATACGGACATCCTTAATTCACGGGGGACCGGCCGCCTGGCGCGGGAGATTGCCCGTCAACTCACGGAATCCGGTTACGAGGTTAACGGTGTGAGCCGGCACCAGCTCCTGGTTCATCCCGCAATCCCGTTCACCTCCCACAACAGTTGCGCTGTCATCCATGTGGAAAACGGGACAGATCCGGGCCAGATCTTCGAGCAGGTCAGGAATATCATGGCCGACGATTTTATCGAGGGAAGCGATCCCGGTCTCGCGATTGCCAGGAAAGAAGACATTCATTCCAGCATCATGGAGTTCGGGTTGCGGGCGAAACAGGAAATCCTGACCCAGGAAACAGCCCGTGACCTTGCCCGGTGCAGGGGTGTCGTCCTCGAAGGGTTGGGTGGGACAAATGGCGGTATCATCGGGGCCATGGCCGGCCTGGGGCTGGCGGCGACCGGAAACGATGGCCGTTATGTTCTCCTGGGAAACCTCCGGGGGCTGTCTGGTGATATACCGGTTGAAAGACTCCTGGATTCCGGTATCGCTCGCGTCTCAACCTGTTCCGGTGAAGAGATAAAAAACGGGACCGTCAGGGTGAGGAAATTTCCAAAACCGTCCATTCGTGGCGGAAAACCTGTCCTCTTCGCGGAAGAAAAGGATGGTATCCTCTGCGAAGTCATCCTTGACTAAAAAAATCGACGATTCCGTTCTTTTTTTATCCCGAGCTTTTCGGCAATGATACGGTTTACCGGGAAATTAGTATTCAGGCATTCGCGTTTTTTGAACAGGGAATGTTCCGGCAAATCGGCCTTAGACGTCCCTTCCCAGCATCTTCACCAGGAGTGCCTTCTGGGCGTGGAGCCGGTTCTCAGCCTCATCCCAGACCACGCTCTGCCTCCCCTCGATGACCTCATCGGTGACCTCCCGACCCCGGTGTGCCGGCAGGCAGTGCATGAACAGGGCTTCCGGTGAGGCTTTATTCATGAGGCTGCTGGTGATCGTGTAATCCTGGAAGGATCGTAAGCGGTTCTCACGGTCTGCCTCCTCTCCCATGGAGATCCATGTGTCGGTGGCCACCACGTCCGCGTCCCTGACCGCCTCGACGGGATCCCGGACAAGGGTTACATTTCCTCCTGCATTACGGGCCTTTTCCACGGTGTCAGCCCGGGGCTGGTAGCCGTCAGGAGAGGCAACGGTTATCTCGTACCCGGCGAGGGCAGATGCCAGCACCAGGGAGTTGCAGACGTTATTCCCGTCGCCGATCCAGGCCAGCCGGATACCGTCCGTATGGCCAAGGTGTTCCCGGATGGTCATGAGATCGGCTATGATCTGGCAGGGGTGTTCGCGGTCTGAGAGTCCGTTGATGACCGGAACTTCGGCGTAGCGGGCGAACTCCTCGATGCTTTCGTGCCGGTAGGCCCGGATCATAACCGCCGATACATACCGGGACAGGACCCTTGCCGTATCACGGACCTCCTCGCCTCTGCCGATCTGGAGATCCTGGGGGTTTAAGAAGAGGGCATGGCCACCGAGCTCCGCCATCCCGGTCTCGAATGATACCCGGGTACGGGTCGAGGACTTCTCAAAGACCATGGCCAGGGATTTTCCAAAAAGGAACTGGTGAGGCCGGCCTTCCTGCCGGAGCATCTTCAAACGAATCGCGTCCTCGATGAGCGCCGAGAGTTCGCTTCCTGTCAGGTCAAGGATAGAGATGAGGTCCCGTTTCATCGGAGCTCCTTCATTCGTGCCACTTTCTTTTCGAGCATCTCTCGTGTACCGATATCCCTGCGGTGCCGCACATTTCCCTGCACGGAGGAGGCCGCTTCCTCAGCGACCTGTTCAGCTTCGCCGAGGGTGTCGCCGATGCCAACGAATGCCAGCGTTCGGGAAGTCAAAGAATAGAGTTTTCCCTCTCTCTCTTCAATGTTCGCGTAGTAAAGGATCGCCTTTCCGGAATCCCTTACCCTGACCTCCTGTCCGGCCTGCGGCGTATCCGGGTAACCTTCAGGAACAAGGTACTTGCAGACCGTAGCCTTCGCCGCAAACCGGACATCTGAAGGAGAGAGATTTCCTGTCACCATCTTCTCTACGATGGTAGCGAAGTCTGATTCAAGGAGGGAGAGGACATTCATGGCCTCGGGATCGCCGAACCGGGCGTTGAACTCGATCACCACCGGTCCCGCGGAAGTATTCATGAACTGGCCGTACAGGATGCCGCGGTACGGAAATCCGGCCTGCTTCATGGCGAGGACCGCATCACGCATGATGGCCTCTGCCTTCTCCCTGTCGTCCCTGGTGACGAAGGGCAGGGAATGATCGGCCATCGAGTACGAGCCCATGCCGCCTGTGTTTGGTCCGAGGTCACCTTCGTAGGCTCTCTTATGGTCCTGGACAAGGGGCATGGGGATGATATGCTTTCCATCGACAAAGGCCTGCAGGGTAAACTCTTCCCCGATGAGCCTCTCCTCGAGGACCACCTTCCCCCCAAGGGAACGGACATAACCGACAGCGCCGTCGCGGTCGAGATGCTCCCCCATGATCCTGACGCCCTTTCCACCGGTCAGCCCGATGGGCTTGATGGCCAGGTCCCCGTCATACGACCGGATGAACTCTTCGGCGTCCTGACTGTTCTGGAAGACCCGGTACAGCGGGCAGCCTGAAATACCATAACGGGACATCATCTCCCGGCAGAAGGCCTTGTCGGTCTCCAGGCGTGCCGCCGCATACACCGGCCCGATACACGGGATTCCTTCCTTCTCGAGATGATCGACCACCCCTGCATCAAGGGGTGCTTCGGGGCCGATAACCACGTAATCTACCCCGCGGGTCGTGGCATACTTCACCACTGAAGGAACATTGGTCTCCCTCTCGAGCAGGATATCCGTGGCAAGGGCCGCAATCCCGGGATTCTTCCGGGCCATGAGAGAGAAGAGGATGGTCCCGCTGGAACGAGAGAGAGCCCTGGCAATAGCATGTTCCCTTCCCCCGCCTCCGACCACCAGTACCTTCATAGTCATGTATTTGATGAGGTTTTTATTAAATTGCCTCAGTTATTTCCCGCCTTTCACAAGCTCATCCGCTGTCGATAGCGATCGAAGCCTGACCCCTGCCTGTTCGAGAAACCTCCCTGCGCCGGCCTGGCGATCCACGATGGTGACAACGGTCCTGACCGTGGCCCCAGCGGCCCGGAGAGCCTCAATGCCGGCAAGAACTGACCCTCCTGATGTGGTCACATCCTCGACCAGCAGGACGGTCCTCCCTGAGACCTCGCCGATGACCCGCCCCGATTTCCCGTGGGTCTTCTCTGACTCCCTGACGATAGCATAGGGTTTCCTGCTTGCGATGGAGACCGATACGGCTATGGGTACCCCCCCCACCGCCACCCCGGCAACGACATCAAAGGGTTCAAGACTGCTGATCTCTTCACCGACTGCCACCAGGACCTCCGGGGAGGTCAGAGCCGATTTCACGTTAATATAGTACGTGCTCCGGGCACCGGAAGCCAGCACAAATTCCCCGTACTCGACAGCGCCATGTTCCCGTAAGAGCTCTGCAATCCTGTTTACCATGGGACGTCCTTCACCCCTGCAAGGTACCCGATTATATTGACCAGCCTGTGTAAAAGGGGTGTGATCACGATGATCCAGAAGACGATCGGCCATGTCAGGGTCGTGACAACCCATTCGTACTGGAAGATGATCAGGAGAATGAATGCCCCGGCGACAAAATCGTACTGGTCGGCGATGATCCACTGCTCCCCTTTCTCTTTTCCGATCCGTCTCTTGAAGAAACTCTTGGCCAGGTCCCCGAGGAGGGCTCCGGCTGAGAGAAGGACGATGACCGGTATGGTCAATGCGGGCAGAAAGACTAGCCCAGCCACGGCCTGGATCCCAATCTGGATGATGCCAAGGATGATCCCGGCCGAGATCCCGGCCAAAAGACCCCTCCAGGTCTTCCCGTCACCAAAGATTCTCCGGCCGTCGCGGAAATTCCTGCCGCCGTCGATCGGGCTGCCTCCCCCGAAGTATGCTGCCACCGAGTTCGGGGCATATGCGGGCAGCATGATCCACATCGCTGAGACGAGTGACAGGAGGAGCGGGCCGGGATCTATGAAAATCTCCCCTACGTGTAATAAACAGCAGATATAAGCATTAAGATATCCAGAAACTAACCACTTCTAGAGCAGGCACGGTGGAAACAATGAAGATCAAGATGACCACGACTCTCTGCCCGATATGCAAAGCCACCATTGAAGGGAGCATCGTGGAAGAGGACGGAAGGATATGGCTCGAACGGGAATGCCCCGAGCACGGCCAATTCCGGGACCTCTACTGGTCCGATGCTGGTCTCTACCATAAGTTCGATAAGTTCGAAACCCTGGGACGGGGGGTTGAGAATCCCAACGTGATCGCGAAGCCAGGGACTTGCCCGGAGAATTGCGGGCTCTGTAACTACCACAACTCCGGTACTCTCCTTGCCAACATCGATCTCACCAATCGCTGCAACCTGGCTTGTGATTTCTGTTTTGCCAATGCGCAGGCCTGTGGATTCGTCTATGAACCGTCGTATGACGAGATCATCGGTATGCTGAAGCTCCTCAGGGAACAAAAGCCAGTCCCGGCCCCTGCGGTCCAGTTCTCCGGCGGGGAGCCAACCATGCGTGATGACCTGATGGAGATCATCCGGAAGGCCAAGGAGCTCGGATTCCCTCAGGTCCAGATCGCCACAAATGGGATCAAGCTTGGAAAGGACATCGCCTATGTAGAGGAGTTGAAGAATGCAGGGCTCTCCACGGTCTACCTGCACTTTGACGGAGTTACGAAAGAGACGAACTTCAAACTGAAGATGGATGAGAAGGCCGTCGCTAACTGTGAAAAAGTGGGGCTCGGCCTGGTACTCGTCCCGACTATCATCAAGGGCAGAAACGATCACGAGGCAGGGGCGATCATACAGTTCGCCGCTGACCATATCAGGACGGTCAGAGGGGTCAACTTCCAGCCGATCGCCTTCACCGGTGCAGCCAGCGAGGAGGATGTCCAGAGGGAGCGAATCACCATCCCTGAGCTCCTCGATGATATCGAACAACAGACCGGCGGGGTCATCCGGAAGAATGACTTTTACCCTGTTCCCTGCGTGGTGCCTTTCTCGGACCTTGTCGAAGCTTATACCGGGCGGCCGCAGATACGGTTCACCCCGCACCAGCACTGTGGTGCAGCCACGTACGTCTTCATCACCGATGACGGACTGGTCCCCATCAACAGGATGATCGATGTCGAGAGTTTCTTCAAGAGTGTCGAGACCATGGTCGAGAAACTGAAGAAGGGAGGATCGCTGAACAAATACCGGTCGCTCATCGAAGGCATCAGGGAGACACATGAAGCGGTGAAGAAGAGCGAGACAGGCAGCACTACCATGTTCTGGAAGCTCATCGGAAAGACGCTGGTTATGCAGAACTTTGATGCTCTCCGGGACTTCCACTGGAACGCGCTCTTCATCGGGACCATGCACTTCATGGACCGGTACAACTATGACCTGTCAAGGGTCCAGCGTTGCTGCATCCATTACGCTACGCCCGACGGGAAACTCATACCCTTCTGCACCTACAACAGCGGCCCGGTCTACCGGGAAGCTGTCTGGAGCAACCACAGACGAGCATAATCCATTTCACCGGGCAGGAGAACGATCTTTCTTTTTTGCCGGGAGTTCCCCGGGTTTCGGTGTAACCTCCGGGGCTATTTCCGGTAACAATCACGGGAACCGGAGGCTGATGAAATTACCGCTCTTCATGGCGATATTCGCGATGGCCAGGTCCTGGATGGCAAGGCCGGTGGAGTCAAACACGGTGATCTCCTTTTCTGATCTCCTTCCCTTCCTCCCAAGGACGACATCTCCCAGCGTACCGGATATCTGCTCTTCGGAGAAAAGCCCCGCTTTCAAGGGTACGTTTATTTCACCAGAATGAACGGCCTGGTCACGGTCGTCGATAAAAACCTGTGCCCGGGACAGGATGGCAGGATCGAGTTCCTGTTTACCGGGGGCGTCTGCCCCGATGGCATTGATGTGGGTTCCTTCCCGTATCCATTCGTTCCTGATGATCGGCTCCCGCGAAGGGGTGGTCGTGGTGAGTACATCGCAGTCGCAGACCTCCCGGAGCTCCCCCGGACTACAGGTGATTCCCGGGAACTTCGTACAGAATTCCCTGGCATTCTCTTCCTTCCGGCTCCAGACCCGCAGTTCCCGGATAGACAGTTCGGCGGCAATCGCACTGACCTGTGCCTGCGCCTGTCTCCCGCTTCCCACCACCCCCAGCACAATCTCCCGTTTCGGTGAGAGATATTTGGCAGCCACGGCACCGGCAGCACCGGTTCGGAGATCGGTCAGCAGGGTGGCGTTCAGAACCGCCTCCGGGATGCCGGTCTCCGGATTAAGGATGATGGTGAGCGCCATGACCGTGGGCAGACCCCGGGCAGGATTCTCAGGGTGAACATTCACGATCTTAACCCCCCCGATGGACAACGAGGGGATGTAGGCAGGCATGGTCCGGAAATCCCCCTGCTCGAACTGGATATACAGTTTCGGAGGCATCTGGACCTTTCCCCGTCCGTGCTCGGCAAAGGCCTCCTCGATGGCAGCATTCACGTCGTGGACATTCAGTCCGGCCGCAGGATTCGGGTAATAGTGCATGGATAGACTGGCACTTCACCGGCCAAGAACATGCCCCTTATCTGGTATCCTGTCCTTACAAAATTGAGGAATTTTTGGCCATGATCCTGATCGTCCCGAAACCTACCGATACTCCCGGCGATAATTCCACGGCCATGGTGGCCAGGGAAATCCAGGCCCTTGGCGGCCGTTGCCGGTACCTGAATATCGACCTCCTGGACCCCTTCGACAATCCCCCGGAAGGAGAGCTGATATGGGTCTGCGGGTTGAAGCAGGACGACCACCAGTTCGAGATTCTCCAGGCTCTCTCCGTCGCAAATACCCTGGTCAACTCGCCGGCTTCGATCTTCACCTGCGCCAGCAAGGTGATGACCAGCGCCCTCCTGCTCAGGCAGGGAATTCCCACGCCACGGACCCTGTTTACCGGTACTAGGGGTATCGCCGAAAAATTCCTTGCCGGCCAGGGGAAGGTGGTGACCAAGCCGGTCTATGGCTACGATGGGAACGATATCTACCTTCTCGAGTCGCCTGGCCAGCTCGGAGACCCCCCGTACTATCTCCAGGAATATGTTCCCAATGACCGGGACTATCGTATATTTGTTATCGGTGGAGAATCAGTCGGTGCCATCAGGCGGGTGTCAGACACTCTCGCCCACAACATCCACCAGGGTGGACAGGGATCTCCCTGTGAAATCGATGATGAGATGAGGAGACTGGCAGGAGCAGCGGCAAGGGCCGTCGGGGTTGACTACGGCGGGGTCGATCTCCTGCCCTGCGGAGACGATGGCTATGTCGTTCTCGAGGTCAACGGGACCCCCAACTGGCATTGCATGTCTGCCCCCATCCCCCGCCTGCTCGCACAATACCTGCTCGAAAAGGAGGGTTCGCTCCGCTCCTGATAAAAAATTACCAAAAAAAGGCGTTCACTGGATGTATTCCATTTCCTTGAGAGTCTTTGCTGCAAGCTCCCTCATGCGGGCCGAG
Source organism: Methanoregulaceae archaeon (assembly GCA_028679325.1). Taxonomy (GTDB): domain Archaea; phylum Halobacteriota; class Methanomicrobia; order Methanomicrobiales; family Methanospirillaceae; genus UBA9949. Next base: position 8,105 of record JAJRBS010000074.1, read on the forward strand.
ATCCGGCCCGAGGCAGAGAACTCGACCTGCTTCATGGCGTTGGCAAGTTCGTTACCCAGCACGAAGATCGCATACTTATGCTCCATTTTGCTCTTGTGCTGCTGGGCAGGGTTTATTTTCAGGGAATGATATTCAGAGAACTTCAGGTCAGGGTTCGACCCCTCGAAATAGTCCTTGATTTCATACAGCATCTGGTGGAGAGAGATCAACTCTTCTTTGTGCACCCTTTCACCCAGCTATTCATGATCCCGGGAAAATAAATAGGTATCCTTCGGGGGAATCAGGAAATTTTAATGAGCCTGATTGACAAAGGACGTTTAATTATTCCTTTAAATTCACGGGCGGCGATATATTCAATCCCTTTTCCGACCATCAGGTCCAGGATCCGCTGGTTTACCTCGCCATCGGTGACAAGCCCTGCCACATCCCCGTCGAGCTGCCCGGCTGCCTGCTCAAGCGCATCCGGGGAAGATTCCAGGATGACCCGGAGATCGGATGAGAGGAACCGGGCAGTTTTCTTCCCCCTGACGGCATCGATCTCGTCACCCAGAGTCCTTGGTCTCTCCACCGCTTCAGGACGTTTCCGGAGAGGTCCTTTCTTCCGTGGGGCAGCCTCGGCCTTCTCCGGTTCCTTCACGAAACCTGCAGCCGGTTGATCCGGGCCTGCCGTTTCCGTGTCATCACCCCCTGGAGACAGCTGCTCTCGCACGTACTCCACCGGGACCTTGTTCCGCAGGGCCTTGATGATCTCCTTCCGGGCCAGGTCCTCAACGCTCTTCCCCCGGGGAGTGAAAGCGACGTAATCAACGTCGGCGACCTGGAGCAGTTCCTGCAGGATCAGGTCTCCGCCGCGGTCACCATCCAGAAGCGCCGTAGTGGTCTTCTTTTCGCAGAGATCGATGATTGTCCCGGAAATGTTTGTTCCTT